>CAYZMP010000009.1:0-44003 GCA_964479585.1 uncultured Erysipelothrix sp. | reverse complement strand
AGTTAAACTTATTTCTGTTTTATTCCAAAAACAGAAGTTACAAAAAGAATTCAGGGCTAGTTCCCTTCATTCTGTTTGCAACCAATAGCACTTTGCTTTATAATTTAAATGAAATAGTGTATATTTTTCTTCTCAAAGGAGAAATGCCATGACCAAGAGCTTTACAAAGCAAATTCTTAATAAAAATGGTGTTACTTTAATCTTTGTTATTCTGGTACTTTTAGTAATGACGATTTTAGGCGTGGCTGTATTTACATTGTTTTCAAGTAATTTAGCAACTGCTAAGAGCCAACAGGATTCTGTTAAAGCGCATTTTCTTGCGATTTCGGGAGTTGAAATAGCTTTTGCGGCCGTGTTAGATAATACTGATGGAGACCCATTAATTGTTTCGTATTTTAAACGAGATGATATTACCTCAACGATGATTCCTTTAACAGACACAATTGAACTTGATGAAGGAGAAGTTGAAATTGAAATTAGTAGTTATATTGAAAATGAAGAAAGATACATAAAGATTAGTGCTGAAGGGATACCTAATAATACTACAGTTACTAGACTGTTAAATATGCATTTTAATGCTCGATTTCCGGAAATTCAGCGGTGGGACTAAGAAGGTGAAATTATGAAATTTCCTAAGTTAGATAAAAAGGGATTTACTCTACTTGAACTGATTGTTGTAATTAGTATTATCGGATTAGTTATTACAACAATTTTAAGCATTCTTATTTTTGGTTATGATGTGTATGGAAAAACTACAAATGAGTTTACACTTCAAAGCCAAGTTAAACTATCCATGGAACAAATAAGCACCATGGTTCGAAATTCTCGTGCTGTATTTGCTGTTCCAGATACTGGATACTATGATGCAGAGTGGAATTATATTGCTGTCAGTGATGATGGAAGAACTATTGAAAGTCACGTATGGAATCCGACACTCAATAGTCATGTTGTTAGTGTTTTAGTAGGTCCTTTTGAAGACATAACTTTTAATATTGGATTTGATAAAGAGAATTCAATGAGTAAAGACAATACGCTAAGAATGTATTATGAAGCATATACCAATGAAGGAACTGTTAAGCGTTTTGATATAAAGAGTGGATATGAAGCATTAAATGCTCTGCAAGTGGTCGATTATGGAACGTTTGATAATCCTGCTACAGTACTTGCTTATCGAAGTGATGATTTTGCTTATGAGAATTTTAATCTTGTTGTAAACATTGCTTTGGTACTTGATGTTTCTGGAAGTATGGGAGCATCGTTATCTAATTCTACTAGAATTCAAATATTAAGAGAGAAATCAAATGAGTTGATTCAACAGTTTTCTCAAAACAGTAACGATGATGTTTCTATTTATATGTCCTTGATTCCTTTCAGTTACCATGCAAATGACACAACTGATTTCTATAATGTCAAATCAACTTCTTCCAGAAATGTACTTGTCAATAGCATTAACGGTCTACGTGCATCAGGAAATACCAATACCGGAGATGGATTGAGAAGAGCGTATCATCAATTAGTTAATAAACAAGCTCAGGATCTTAACGAAGCTACTGAAGATACGATTATAAAAAACTATACTATTATCTTGGTGGATGGTCAGTCAAATACCCACAGTGAAAGAGCTCAATTAAGACAGAGCTGTTTCTTATGGTGGTGTTCGAATAGTTGGAGAAACGGTTCGTTATTGATAGATGATGGTGATGTTCTTTCTGAAGATTACTCAGGAACAAACAACAGTTGGTATAATATCTATTACAACAGTTCAAGCACATCCAATGCAAACAATTATGTAAACACAACTGGGACGATGCTTAGTGATGATGAAATGTTTACAAACTACCTTATTGCATTTTCCAATGATGTTGCTGCGAGTGAGATACAACTTATTGCGAATGCAACAAATACTCCAGAAGAAAGACAATTTTGGGCCGCAGATGATGATCAGTTAGGACTGTCTTTTACAGATATCCAACTATCTATTACAAACGATTTATGGCATTTCTTAGGTCCAAATCTTGTTAATCCAGAGGAATAGAAAATGAGAAAGTTGAGCAAGACAAAAGGGTTTACACTTATTGAAATTGTTGTTTCGCTTGCAATATTCACTATTATTAGTGTTGGCTTTTATAGTCTTTTTTCAGCTGTTTTTATAAATACATACAGAACTGCCGATGTTACTGAAGCAACATTTTTGGCTCAAAGAGAGTTAGAAGATGAGATTTTAAGTGTAAAAGATAGAATAATAAACAGTGAAGCAATAAGTGAATATGATTTAAACGAGTATACATTGTTTTCTGGTTCACAACAAAGGACAGTCAACGGATATCATATGAAGTTTGATGCAACATCTAATGTAACATTGGAAACCTTAGTTTCAGAAACAAGACCTCCTGAACTACGGGTTCCTACTTTGAATCCTTTTAGTATTGCCGCAAGCTATTTAGATGGCGGAATTACAAGAACTGCAAAGTATCCAACCATTGATATTGAAAGTTTAAGTCTTGATGTTGTCGGTAGTTTAAGTACATCCAATGACGGTTTACTAATTCGATATCTCTACTACTGGTATATTTCGGATACTGTTGGGTATACACCATACGACGAACCGGTTTTTCCAGATAATTATGCCTTGATACCTGGTGAGACAACTAGAATGCTTACAAACATTCCTCAGGAATATGCAGGAAGATACCTTAAGTTGGTTGTAACTCCGGTTGGAGAAAAAGGAAGAATGGGGCAATCTGTAGAGAGTAATTCGATTTACATTTCTCAATTTGATAAAAATGAAAACTTATTAGTTAGAATGGATAGCTCATATATTAATGTAAATGATACAGACCAAATATCAAAGAGTGGTCTTAATAATCTAGTTTCACGTTGGTTATCTGTTGTGCCTGTAGACATGAGAAGATCACAAAGCAGCAGTTCCCCACCTTTGTTAGAAAGATTGACAATTGTAGGAGAAAACTCATCAAACTTAGTAAATGTTGTAACTAGTATAGACTCAAACAATAAGAGTATTATATCGGGATCTGCCACAAGCATTAACTCTAAAAGAAACATTACTGCCTATTTATCATTGTATTTGTCAGAAGATTTGATTAATGGAACTACGATTTTACAAGCTGGTTCAACTTCTGGAAGCTCAAGATGGGAGTTAGTATACAACAACAATCAACTTATTTTAAGACGCCAATATACAAGTTCATCAAGCTCTATTAGAGAAACAGCAATTAATGTAGAAGATTTTAAAACGAATTCTTGGAATTTCATCAGAATGAATGTTTGGGATAATCAGTTGTATATTGACATTAATGGAACGACATTTAATGTGAACAACTTTAACACAACTGCAACTTTTAATAGTGTACCGATGTATATCACCGTAAATAATAATATCAAAATTGGAGATTTACTTATATATGATGGTAAACACACTTCTCAAGATGGCGTAGACGTATTAAACTACTTCAATAGTAAATATTACCCTGAATAGTGTATACCTCATTTAGTAGACTGTGAGCACAAAATCACGAATTTTCTTAGAAAATTCGTGATTTTTTTATTTTCTCCCTCTTTATTTCATTAAAGCATGTTGAAATGAGTAACTTTTACGTGTACAATTCTATTACGGCCAAGGGAGAGAATATGGGATATTTAGTTTTAGGTAGCATGGGTTTTCTTTTACTATACGTTTTCGACTATAACAAAGTAAAAAGAGTTCATGACATCTTTCAAATCTTTTTTATGATTGGTATAAGTTTGATTGCTTATGCTTCCATCATGATTCATCTAAATCCTATAACCACTTTCTCAGTACACTTTTGGCTTGCTGGGATTTTTTATTTATTGGCTTTTGTATCCGGATTGTTTATGTTTTATGCCCTTTTTGGTGCATTACCATTTAAACAAACCTACATAAAAACAAAAGACAATCATACGATTACGACAGGAGTGTATGCACTATGTCGTCATCCTGGTGTTTGGGGGTTTTTCTTTCTTTATTTCTTTTTGTATTTAGCAACAGGAAATATCTTAATGTTAGCGGCATGTGTGCTTTGGACAATCATGGACATTCTCCATGTATGGATACAAGATCAATATTTCTTTCCTAAGACTTTAAAGGGATATACTGACTACCAACAAAATACTCCGTTTCTACTTTTTAATCGACATAGCTTAAAACAATGTGTTTCAAGCTTCAAAAGGGTATAGACTATGAATATGGATCAAATGTTAAAAAACAAACAGTACTCAGAAATATGGCAACGCTATTGCGGTTTTTTAGACTACACAATCGATGAGTACATGGATATTCAAGAACGTTTGCTTTTAGAGCAAATTGATATGTATGCTGACTGTGAGTTAGGCAAACATATTATGAATAACAAGCATCCTAAGTCAGTGCGTGAGTTTATTGAGCAAGTCCCACTCACAACTTATGAAGACTATGCCGATTATTTACTACCTAAAAACGATGATGTGCTACCTTCAGAACCTGTGGTTTGGATTCAAACTACATGGGAAGGTGGTAAAGCACCAATAAAGGTTGCGCCTTATACACAAACAATGATTTCTCATCATCGAGATATATGTTTAACATGCATTATCTTAGCCACCAGCAAAGCTCGTGGTGAGTTTGATTTAGAAGTAGGCATGAACTTTCTTAATGGTATGGCACCACTGCCGTATTTAACGGGCTTGTTGCCGTATTCAATTCAAGGGGAGTACACGGTTAATTTTATGCCAAGCATTGAAGAAGGCAATAAAATGGGCTTTGGAGAGAGAAACAAAGCAGGCTTTAAACTAGGTATGCAAAAAGGCATTGATTTGTTTTATGGGTTAAGCAGCGTCATTGTAAAAATGGGCGAAAGCTTTGTGGAAGGCTCTTCTTCAAGTTCTAGTGTTGATTTAATGAACTTTGATTTAAAAATGTTAGGAAAGTTTGCGAAAGCGAAACTTTCACAGAAAATAAACAAGAAACCAATCTATCCAAAGGATGTGTTTGATTTAAAAGGGTTTGTATGTGCAGGTACTGATAGTGCTCATTTTAAAGATAAAATCGAAAACTATTGGGGTGTTAAACCACTTGAAATCTTTGGTGGTACCGAAGCTACCGCTATTGGGGCAGAATCGTGGAGTAAAAACGGACTTATCTTATTTCCTAATATTTGTTTTTATGAATTTATTCCAATGAGTGAGTATTACAAAAACTTACAAGATCCAAGTTATACACCAAAAACATACTTAATGAATGAAGTTAAAGAAGATGAGTATTATGAAATAGTGATTACTACATTAAAGGGTGGAGCCTTTGCAAGGTATCGTATTGGTGATGTGTTTAAATGTGAAAAACTCTTTGATAAAAAAGACAACATTCAACTACCACATTTTAGATATGTTGATCGTGTTGATCCTATTATTGATTTAGCAGGGTTTACTCGCATTACCGAAGCAACAATCACTTCGGTTATTGAACTTTCAAAGTTGAATATTGTTGATTGGTTTGCACAAAAGAAATACGATGAGCAAAAAAGACCATATGTGGCTTTGTACATCGAAGTTGATGTCGATGAAAAAGGGAAAGGATTACTAGATCCTAAGCTAATTAAAGAACAGTTAGAGATTTATTTTAGATACGTCGATCAAGATTATCAAAACTTAAAGAAAATGATTGGTATTGAACCACTTCAAGTAGAAGTACTACCAACTTATACTATTAAGTCATACACTGACACCATACCTCATACAATGAGCAAGGTGAATCCATCACATTTTGATGTGATTGAAGTACTCAATAGAGCAAATTCACGCAGTTAGGAGAAGTTGATGCTTGTACAAGTAATTTACTGGGGGTTACCATTATTAGCCTTTATAAGTAATAGTGTGTTGTTACTTGTTTTAAGCTTGTCTAAAAAAGATAAACAAATACGAGTGCTTATGGTCTTTATCTTTGTCATGATGATATGGGCAGGGGCATCGTTGTTAATGAAACTGCAGTTTTTCCCAAGTGTATTATTTTGGAATCGTATGATGGTTACAGCCATAACAGCTGTTCCATTTTTAGCGTATGTTTTTGTTAGTTACTTTACTAATCAAGTTAAAAAGCTCGGCTTTGTTTTTTGGGGAGCAGTAATCATCTTTATTACAACATTAAATGCATTAGGCTACATGGTCACTTCTGCACAAATGATTCCAACAATGGATAATGGTGTGCTTACTTATGAACTTGATTATGCTTTAGGGCCATGGGCGTACTTTGGTTTTGGTAGTGTGTTTGTATTATTGGCAGTATGTTTAAATAAAATGAGAAAAGCGTTTGCGGATAATGTCAATCAAAGAAAGAAACTACAACCTGTTTTATTAGGTTTGTTTGTGCTTTATGTCGGAATGATTTTAAACATCATTCCTGAAGTAGGTAAATATCCAGTAGACTTTGCCTTTGGGTTAGTAACATCAGGGTTGTTGTTTACGTCGATCTATAAAAATAGACTCGTTGAATTAAAGATTGTCGTTACACGAACACTCATGTTTACCTTTAGTTTTTCACTGTTGTTTGGACTTATTGCTCTAGTGACTAATCAAGTACTATCCTTTTTTAGTACAGTAGATACTGGAGTTAGTGACCAAGTGTTCTTGCTTATTACAACCATTGCGACCATTATTTTATTCATGCCATTGTTTCAGTTTTTATACAAAAAAATAGATAGTCACTTTTATCAAAAACTTAATCATCAAAACACTTTAATCAAAGATTTCTCATTAAGTGTTTCCAATAACTTAGACTTAGAAAACATCACACAACGTTTGTTAGGTGTTGCTCAAGAGATTACAAAGAATAATCGCATTTATATTTTCTTAAACAACAAATCAACAAAGTCATACGATCATTTTGTATCGTATAAGAAGTTAGATAAAATAAATTTCAGTTTTAAGTATACACATCCATTTATTCGTTGGTTTTTAAAGGGAGATGAAGCTATCTTTGATGATTATGTTGATAACCATCCATTTTTTAAGACCATGTGGGATAAAGAAGTTGAAGACTTACTAATCATGCGTTTTCAATTAGCAGTACCACTTAAATACAACAACACACTTCTTGGTATGTTAGTGTTAGGACGTCATGATTATTCGATGGTAGTAACAAATGAAGAAATAAGCATGCTACAAACATTATGTGCAACCGCATCGATTGCCATTAACAATGCCAGTATGTTTAAGAAGTTCCAAGAAGAAGCTACTAAAGATAGCTTAACGGGTTTAACCAATCATCGCTATTTTATCGATGAATGTGAGAAGATGACAACCGATTCAAGCAAACATCCAGTTACTCTAATTATGCTTAACTTGGATATGTTTGCGATGTTTAATGATATTTATGGTCATCATAGCGGTGATCAGGCACTCATTAAAGTAACACAAGCCATTCATTTTGTTTGTGGTCATCAAGCCATTAAGTGTCGCTATGGTGGTGATGTGTTTGCGATCTTATTAGCGAATACAGATACAAACCAAGCCTATGAAATTGCAGAGAAGATTCGTATGCGCATTGAAACTACTTCAATGGCTGAACCAAATGTGTCAAAAAGACATTTAACCTTATCTTGTGGATTAAGTGTTACACCAATTTTTGCAAAAGATGATAAACAACTTATTGATCAAGCCACAAAAGCACTACATCATGCAAAATTAACAGGGAAAAACAAAACGGTCATATACGATAGTAAAGTTCATGAAAACTTGGTAAATGAAGAAAACGAAGAAAACCACATGGCTACTATTTATGCACTTACTGCAGCTATTGATGCGAAAGATCATTATACCTTTGGTCATTCACAACGAGTGGCGAAATATGCAAGTGCAATTGCTCAAAAAGCAGGAGCACCACCAGAAGAAGTGCAAACCATTCATCAAGCAGCACTACTGCATGATGTTGGTAAAATAGGGGTTCCTGAAAATGTATTAACGAAGTTTGATAAACTAGATGATCATGAATACGAAGCGATGAAAATGCATGTTGAAATGTCAGTGACGATTATTAAATATTTACCTTCGTTTAATCATGTTATACCTGCTGTTTTAGGTCATCATGAACGTTGGGATGGTAAGGGATATCCACGTAAGATTGCTGGTGAGAACATTCCATTTTCGGCACGTTGTATTGCGGTAGCGGATGCATTTGATGCCATTACATCCAATCGTCATTACAAATCGCAACTAAGTGTCGATTATGCACTTGATGAAATAGAACGTTGTGCTGGCACCCAATTTGATCCTTACTTAGCACAAGTCTTTGTGCACATGGTACGAAATGGTGAACTAATTATCGAACCATCACGAACATACGTACACTAAACAACTCAAACAACCATGAGTTGTTTTTTTATGCTTTCATGCATCTTTCATTTAGTGTGTGTTGCTTTTATGTTATGATAATTTTATAACAAATTAATCGGAGGAAAAACAATGAAAGACCCAATTTATATTAGTGATCAAACGGTAATACTTAATTTTTCCACATTTTATCCTAAATCCAATGAAGCTTTTTTAGGATCCAATGTGTTTTATCAAATAGCAGAGAAGTTTTTAAATGAGTTTAAGAAAAAAGATCCCGAGACTCACTATTGGATTACACAAGATGAAGCCTATGAAACATTTATTCCTAAAATGCAGAAGTTTTTAAAACTACTGTATATCATGGATGTTAAAGAAATAGAGTCAAGACTGTTTGAAAATCGAGAACTACTTGGTTATGTTGTGGATGAGTTTTATGAGTTTTGGCGTAAACTACAACGTTTAGCTACCATTAAAATTTCTGAAGCAAGTAGTGGATATGTCGTTAGCTTTATGGATGCGGATACCCGCTTTAATAACATGTTAAGGTATACTTATCGTAATTTGAGTGAAAAAATTCAGGGGTATCGTTTTCATGTGTATCGTCAACTTCAATCAGGAACGGATGCGGCCATGGTATTATCCGATGTTAATTGGGATGTACCAAAAGGCTATGAAGGATTAAGTAAAATTCCGTTTGCTTCAGAAATACTATTAAAACCACCACTGCTTCTTTATCCTAAAGGAAACAAACGCTATGGTTCCTTTAGATTAGCTAGTGAAAACCCTATTAAAGGAAAAGAGTTAGATTATCATCAGTATTATTGTTATCCAGCAAAGGTAGGAGAACTACTCATACATATATATGTGAACTTTGATTTTGCTTTTTCTGGCATTTCTAATGCTAATCTCTTTGAACTTGCGGATAGAAAAGAAGTGGCGAATACTAAACCAGATGGCATTATGGTGTTTGGTTATCCTGATGATAGTGAAGATTCTTGTTATAGTTATGATCAAGAAGCAGATGTTTGGGTAGGTAAAGTACCATACATGGAAAAAATAAGTTATTTTGGATACATGAAGAAAATGGTATTAACGATGCATAACGCCATTATGATGAAAAAAGGTCGTTTACCAATTCATGGCAGTATGATTAACTTACACTTAAAAAACAACAAGAAAGTTGGGGTATGTTTTATTGGTGATTCTGGAGCAGGTAAATCAGAAACAATTGAAGCGATGGAAATGTTAAATCACCCTGACTTATTGGCGATGGATGTTGTGTTTGATGATATGGGTTCCTTTAGCATAGAAGATGGAAAAATTGTCGCTCAAGGAAGTGAAATAGGAGCATTTATTCGTTTGGATGATTTAGATAAAGGATCGCCGTATAAATCAATGGATCGTTCTATCTTTATGAATCCTGATAGCACTAATGCTCGTATTATTGTTCCTGTTGCACCGTATCACTTGATTGTTAAAAAGCATCCTGTTGATTTCTTATTTTATGCTAATAATTACACCGATAAAATTGGTTATACGGTTGTAGATTCAGCGTTGGATTTAAAAGATGTGTTTGTACAAGGTAAACGAATGGCCTTAGCGACAACACATGAAGTTGGTTTATCCACCACTTATTTTGCCAATCCATTTGCGCCAATGCAAGATCAAGCAACATGTGATCCTTTAATTGATCAATATTTTAGTGCAATGGATGATAGTGATGTTAAGGTTGGAGAAGTATATACTGGGCTTGGTGTTAAAGGTGAAAACTTTGATCATTTATCAAAAACAGCAAAAGAGCTGTTAGAGTTGTTTATTAACTTTAAGAAATAGAAAAACAAAACCGAGGTCAAACTCGGTTTTTATGTGCGATAGGTAATGTATCCACGATACATCTTTTTGTGTATCGTTGGATCATTATTAAGTGTGTCAAACACTTGGTCGATGTCTGTGCACTTTCGATACATTAAGAAGCTTCGTATTTCATGTTGGTTCATGGGATGACGAGCAATTAGAGAAAGAATGGCTTGCATGTTGTCACTTATTGTACTTACAAATGTGTTTGTAGTAACATCTTCTATGCCTACACCACCTAATAATGTCATGGCTTCAATCATTTTATTGTGTGTCACTGGCAAGACATAGTCTTCTGTAGGAACTCTAATAGGGGTATTGATGTACAAACGATCATAGTTAAATTGCGTATAAAACTCTTTGTATCGTATTAAATCCTCAGTAGAATCGTTAAGTTGATGAATAAGCATTAACTCTAAATAAAGTTCACCCGTGTATTCTTTAGAAAAAGTTACAAGTGCTTGAGTTATAGAGTCAAAGTCAATGTCTTTATGAGGTCGATTTATCTTTTTAAAGGTTTTTAAGTCATACCCATTTACAGAAGGTAAAAAGATATCTGTTTTTAAACATGCGTTGAAGATGTCTTGTTGATCAAGGGTTGCGCCATTGCTTATTAAAGCGATAGGTTTATCACTAATACCTCGTATTTCATCAATGAGTTCACTTAAACCAGCATATAGTGTTGGTTCACCATCACCAACAATCGATATCACATCATAGTCAACACCTTGATCAATGACTTGTTTTAGTTCATCGACGATCTCTTTAACAGGATAAAACATCTGGGGTGTATTAACCATGTTGGTTGTTTTATCCAACATGCAATACACACACCCATAATTGCATGTTTTGTTTGGTATTGGACTAATACCGAGTGATTTTCCTAATCTTCGAGAAGGAATGGGTCCATAAATTTTACTATTCATGGTATTATTGTATCAGAATAAAACACTTTCACAATGAGTTTTCCTGTTCTTTTCTTAAGTAGGAAAACATGACTATATATAAAGAGGACAACCTATGATATACAGTGAAAGATTAGATGTAAACCTGCCAAAAGCAATGGATGAACTAGCTTCTTTTTTAGAAAAGAATGATTTAACAATGGATAAAATCGATGCTGCACTTGTTTTAAAAGAAGATGGTATTATTATTGGTAGTTGTTGTAAGTTTAACAATGTGCTTAAAATGATTGCAATTGATTGTAATTACCAACAAAACAATTTAACAGCAACGCTATTAAGTGAAATGCAACACATTCTTTTTGAACAAAACATTACCCATTCCTTTATCTTTACGCCAGTAAAACACAAACACATCTTTACATCCTTGTTTTATCATGAAGTGATTGCTACAGATGAAGTGGTGTTATTAGAAAAAGGAAGCCAGAATATTGATCAAACTATTCAAAATATTATTAAACAATACAATATACAAAAAGGTAATCATGGAGCGATTGTCATTAATGGAAACCCAATGACGCTTGGTCATCAATATTTAATAGAACAAGCTAGTCAACAAGTAGATCGATTGTTTGTGTTTGTAGTAGAAGAAGATGTTTCTTTCTTTAGTTTTGAGTTTCGCTATCGTTTGATTGAAAAGAACACCAAGCATTTAGATAATGTGGTTGTGTTAGCCTCAACATCGTATATTATTTCCCACGCAACTTTTCCAAATTATTTCATGCGTGATTTAGACCATCATTTTAAAATGTATGCGACATTGGATGTGAGTTTATTTGCGAAGCATTTTTCAAAGCTGTTTATTCAAACTCGTTTTGTTGGAGAAGAACCACTAGATCCTATGACTAATATGTACAACCAAATGTTGCGTAAAGAATTGCCAAAACATGGAATGCATTTAAAAATTATTCCACGCAAAGAAAGCAACCATGGTGTGATTAGTGCATCGAAAGTAAGGGAATGTTTAAAGCAAGGGGATTATATTAAACTAAAAGATTTTGTGTCTGATCTTACATATAAAGAAATCATGGCAAATAAAGAACTAGTAGAAAAAGCAAAAACCTATGACAAAACTCACTAACTTTTTAGCACAAAAAGAAAAAAACTTTTATAAAGCACAAGCGATGGTAAGTGATAATCAATCCGTGCTTATGTTTAAGGTTAACTATCCTTCATTGTCTAAACTTAATGGTTTTACGATGTTTGTGTTTTATGAGTGTATACACACACTTAAGTTAGAGGATATTGATATTACTTATTCTCAACATGGCATTGAAGGGATAATGATAAGTGAAGAAGATCCAATTGTATTAAAACAAAGGTTTGTAACCTTTGAAAATACGCATCCACTTGGACGATTAATTGATATTGATGTTTTGACAAAGCATAAAATGATAGGCCGAATTGATATCAACGAACCATTACGACGTTGTTATTTGTGTGAGAACATTGCTCATGTTTGTATTGTAAATCAAACTCACACAACAGTAGAAGTACAACAAGCCTTTATTGATCGTGTTATTGATTATTGTAAGTTTAATAAAGAAAAAACAGCCGCATTAGCGATGTATTGTGAATGTGCCACAACACCAAGTTTTGGTAGAGTGACACCATACACTAGTGGAATCCACTCAGACATGGATATATCTACCTTTATTGTGAGCATTCAAAGCATTGCGCCATATTTTAATAAGGTAAGTGATATTGATCCATCTCTTAGTGACAAGCAATATTTTATGGCATTACGCAACCTTGGAATGTGCATGGAAGAGGCAATGCTAAAAGCCACAAACAACATAAACACACACAAAGGATTTATTTTTTTAGCCTTAATGCTATTTGGGGCTTATCATAAATACCCAAACCAAGCTTTACAAACATCCATAAAACAACTTGCCCTCTTTCTTAAAGAAGACTTTGATTTACAACCTGACACAGCAGGTTTAGAGTGGTCAAAAAAAGCAGACATTAAAAGCATTCGCCATCATGCACTTGAAGGCTTTAGTGAGATAATAAAGACTCAAAATACGCTACATAAAAACATGAAAAGATACGAGGACATTAATGATGCTTTTGCAAGTACATTATTAACATGCATGAGCTTTGTGGATGATACAACGATCTTAAAGCGTGCAGGCCTAACTACTCTACACACCATTCAACAAAAAGCATCCACCATCTCACAAGACAAAGAGAAATGGGAAGCATTTTCTAAGGAATGTATCGCTTATAACATTAGTCCAGGTGGTAGTGCAGATGTGTTAGCACTGCTTGTAATTTTACGTGTTTTTTTCTATGATAAAGGTGAGGAAATCTTATGGAAATAAAAAAAGCAGCTCAAGCAGGAACCTATGAAAGTAATGATGTGTATGTTCAACTCTTTGAAAACCCCAATCATACCATTGATATTCAACTAACAAGTGTCGTCATAAAGCAATTTGGGGAGCAAATACATCAAGTTATACAAAAAACTTTAAAACAATTTGATATTACATCATGTATTATTGTTGTCGAAGATAAGGGTGCACTTGATCATGTGCTAGCAGCTCGCATTGAAAGTGCCATACTAAGGAGTTTATCATGAGAAAAAGTGCTTTATTTGTACCTGGAAATCAAGCAAGCATGCATGTAGGTGCTTTTGCTTTTGATGTCGATGCGATTATTTTTGATTTAGAAGATGCGGTGGCACTTCATCATAAAGATAGTGCTCGAACACTCCTTCGTCATTCATTGTCCACATTAACCATGTTTAAGATACCTAAGTATGTTCGTGTTAATCCAATAGATAGCCCATTTTTTAAAGAAGACATTGCTCAAATGATTCAAGCACCTATCGATGGGTTAATGATTCCCAAAGCAGATGCTTACAATCTTTTGCAAATCATCAAGTGGTGTGAACAAGTTGAAACCCAGCATAGTAAAAAGCAAACACCTTTGTGGATAATTGTGGAAACTGCACTTGGAGTTGAAACATTATGGGATATGGTAAACACCACGGACCGAATAACGCATGTCTTATTAGGTGGAGAAGATTTAATGAGTGATTTGCATGTAAAACAAACATATAATCGTCAAGAGTTAGCGTATCCACGTGCAAAAGTAGCGATGGTTTCAAAGGCAAAGAAGTTGCTATGTTATGATACACCGTATGTTGAAATAAACAATGAGAAAGGACTGCTTGAAGATGCTATACAAGCTAAAAATGTTGGCTTTGATAGTAAGATTGCAATCCATCCAAGTCAAGTCGATGTAATTAATGCAGTATTTAGCTATACAGAAGAAGAAATTAATCAAGCAAAAGAAATCATTGAAGCCTATAATCAAGCTCAACAACAAGGCTTGGGTGCGTTTTCTTTTAAAGGTAAGATGGTCGATAAACCTGTTTTAAATCGTGCTATGCATATAATAAACTCAATTGAAGGAAACAAACATGACTAATCAAGCCTATGCTCATCGCATAACACCACTAACAACGACACGACATGCCATAAAAGAAAGAAATGACACCAATTTTGTAAAAGGCATACAAACAATGTTTGAGCATATTACGCTCTTTGATGGAATGAGTGTGTCTTTTCATCATCATTTACGTAATGGCGATTATTGGCTTAATGAAATACTATTGGAGTTAGAAAAGCGCAACATTAAAAACATCACTTTAGTGGCGAGTTCACTTTTTGATGTGCACCAAAAGATTATTCCCCTTATTAAAAATCAAACGATCACTAAAATATACGCGGCATATGTATCTAAAAAGGTTGGTGAAGTGATTAGTGAAGGCTACTTAAAAGATGGGCTTGTGATGCACACCCATGGTTATCGTGCACTCATGCTTACTCATCACCTTGTATCTGTGGATGTGGCGTTTATTGTTGCTTCAGCAAGTGATAAGCAAGGTAATGCGAGTGGATCACTTGGGAAAACACCATGTGGTGTATTAGGGTATGCGATAGCAGATGCTCAAAGTGCACAACAAGTGGTTATCCTTAGTGATAGTATAGTGCCAGTGGATAAACCAGAAATCCATTCAGATTGGGTGGATGTGGTATGTGAAGTTGATAGTATTGGTGATGCTTCTGGTATTGTAAGTGGGACGACGCAAATTACAAAAGATCCGATTGGGTTAAAAATTGCGCAACTTGCCGTTGATTTTTGTGAAGCAGCCAATATCATCAAAGAAAACATGTCCTTTCAAAGTGGAGCAGGTGGTATTTCACTTGCTGTTATGGATAAGCTTCATCACCATTTAAAAAACAAAAATATCAAAGCTTTGTTTGCTTCTGGTGGTACGACTAAGCTGCTTGTAGATATGTTAGAAGATAACACAGTGAGTCAACTATATGATGTACAATGTTTTGATTTAGATGCGATACAATCGCTAGCAATAAATAAAAATCATAAAAAAATGTCCGCCATGGAGTATGCCGATATAACATACAAAGATAATATCGCCAATAAGTTGGATGTGGTATTTTTAGGTGCGACAGAAATTGACCTTGATTTTAATGTGAATGTCACTACAGGAAGTGATGGCATCATCATGGGAGGTAGTGGTGGTCATGCAGATGTTGCTAATGGGGCAAAGATGACGATCATTGTTTCTAAATTAATGCAATCTCGATTATCGGTAGTCGTGGATAAGGTAACTACAATTTCAACACCAAGTGAAGACATCGATTGTTTTGTGTGTGAATTTGGACTTGCCCTTCATCCAAGACATCAAGCATTAGCTGATCATTTAAAAAAGACAACCAATCTTCCCATCAAAGACATAAGAGAGTTATATGATTTAGCAATCTCTCTAACAGGTATTCCAAACAAGATTGCTTTTGCTGATCAAAAAATTGGTGTAAGCTTGTATCGTGATGGTAGTATTCTTGATGAGTTGTATGCAATTGCGTCAGTGTGAAAAAAAGGTGAACTTTTATCTTGTGTTAGCTTGACAATCGTGGCATACAATTTTATGATAGTAGTGTAGTGAGAGCGCTTACACGCTTAAGTATTTAAAGGGGAACTATGGAAAGACAGATTAAGGTCATTCTTGGAGTAATCGGAGCTGATGTTCATGCGGTGGGCAACAAGATTTTGCACTATGCATATACTCAGGCCGGTTTTTTTGTGGTCAATCTTGGGGTAATGGTATCGCAAGAAGAATTTATTGACGCTGCGATGGAAGCAGAAGCGGATGTGATTATCGTCTCTTCGTTGTATGGTCATGGTGAGCTAGATTGTAAAGGACTCCGTGATAAATGCATTGAAGCTGGACTTGAGAACATCTTGTTGTATGTTGGGGGAAATTTAGTGGTTGGAAAGACTGATTTTAAAACAGTGGAAAAGAAATTTTTAGACATGGGCTTTAACCGTGTGTATGAGCCAGGCAGCGATCCTGCTCTAAGTGTAGAACATATTAAAAAGGATGTGCAAAACCGATAATGCAACCTGTATTATGTATTGATTTTGGTTCCACATTTACAAAGGTGACAGCCATTGATGTGGATAAACCTGAAATCCTTGCAACCTCACAAGCCTTTACTACCATTAATAGTGATATTAATGAAGGGCTCGATCAGGCTCTACAAGATATTATTGAACAAACAAACATTTCATCATGGCCACAACGCTATGCTTGTTCAAGTGCGGCGGGTGGATTAAAGATGATTGCGATAGGCTTAGTGCCTGAATTAACAAGTGAAGCAGCCAAACGGGCTGCTTTAAGTGCAGGTGCAAAAGTATTAAAGACATACGCTTTTGAACTTAATGAAAAAGAAATACATGAAATACAACAGTTAGAACCAGACATCATTTTATTTACTGGTGGTATTGATGGCGGTAATCAAAGTGTTGTATTAAGTAACACACAACGATTGCGTCAACTAAACCATCGTTGTCCAATTATTTATGCAGGAAATAAGACAATTTCTGATACAGTTAAAAAAGAATTAAGTGCTTGTAATTGGGAAGTGTATGTCGTTGATAATGTCATGCCTTCGATTAATGTTTTAAACATCACACAAGCTCGTCAATGCATTCGTGAAGTCTTTTTAAAGCACATTGTTATCGCAAAAGGACTAACACAAGTAGAAAAAACAATTGAAAACATCATCATGCCAACTCCTTCTGCGGTTTTAAAAGCTGCGGAACTCTTATCGGTTGGAACTATAGGTTCTAAAGGGATTGGGGAGTTAATGATTATTGATGTTGGTGGTGCCACAACCGATGTGCATAGCGTCGCAAAAGGAGAGCCAAAACAGTCGAATGTTATTATTAAAGGATTAATGGAACCGTTTGTCAAACGTACAGTAGAAGGTGATTTAGGTGCTCGATATAGCTTACCTGCACTAGTGGATGGAGTAGGTATTGATGTTGTGGCTTCTGTTATTGGCACATCAAGAATGACTGTCCAACAAATCTTGGATGATTTAAAAAACCATCCTGAATCCTTTATGGAAGAGCCAGGGTTGTTAAAGACATTGGATGATGTGGCGGCGGAAATAGCAGTGAAAGAATCAACTAAAAGACATGCAGGATACTTAGAAGTGCATTACACACCATTTGGGACCGTGTATGAGCAAATCGGGAAAGATTTAAGTGGTGTGCATCATGTCATTGGTACAGGTGGTCCTTTGATTCATCATTTAAATGTACGTTCAGCACTTCGTGCTAGTCAGCATGATAATCGTGATCCATTAAGCTTACGTCCAACGGATGCTCGTTTTTATTTGGATAAAGACTACATTATCGCAGCGATGGGTTTATTATCGATAAATCATCCTAAAGCTGCATTAACATTATTAAAGAAACACTTAATCGAGGTATAAGTATGGATGTGTTTAATAAAAAACTAGATGACAAAACCTTTTATTCAATCCAAGAGAAAGTTTTACAACAATATAAAACAGGGAAGGATGTCAATTTTGATGAAGCTATATTGTTTCATAAACAAAAAAAGCAAAGTCAAAATTTTGCCTTTGTGCTTGAAAAAGCAAACAGAGAAAAAAGGATATTAATTCAACCACGATGTGGGGTTGCAGATGTACAAAAGCATATTGAACTTATTCAGTACTTACACAAAGAAGGAAGTGCTGATTGTTTAAGTGCTACTATTGATAGTTATACACGACATAATCGTTTTGATGAAGCAGAGGTTGGTTTAAAACAATCGATTGAAGAAGGACGTTCTTTGCTTAATGGTTTTCCAGCAGTAAATCATGGTGTTGAAAAATGTCGCCTAATGACAAGCAGTGTCGATGCACCAGTGCAAGTGCGCCATGGTACACCGGATGCTCGTTTGCTGGCAGAAATTACATTAGCAGGTGGGTTTACCTCTTATGAAGGTGGTGGCATTTCTTATAATATCCCTTACTCAAAAAACAATCTGCTTGAACAAACAATTACGGATTGGCAATACGTTGATCGTTTAGTAGGAAAGTATCAAGAGCAAGGAATAGTTATTAATAGAGAACCTTTTGGACCTTTAACAGGAACACTAGTACCACCATCCATTAGTCATGTAGTTGCGATTGTGGAAGCTCTTTTAGCAGCGGAACAAGGTGTTAAAGATATTACTGTAGGCTATGGTCAAAGTGGTCATCTCTTTCAAGATATCGCTGCGATAGCCACATTAGAAGATTTAACAAAGTACTATTTAGAGAAATTTGGATACAACGATATTACCATTAGCACTGTTTTTCATCAGTGGATGGGTGGCTTTCCTGCTGATGAAGCAAAGGCATATGGAGTTATTAGTTATGGTGCGATGAGTGCTGCATTAGCTGGTGCAAGTAAAGTTATTGTAAAGTCACCACATGAAGCATTAGGAATACCTACTGCAAGTGCTAATGCAAGAGGATTAAAAACAACACGTCAAGTGGTTGATATGTTGGTGGATCAAAAAATGAAACACAACGAAATCTTAGATAGTGAAATCAACATTATTAATTTAGAAGTACATGCAATTATAAGTAAACTATTAGAACTTGGAAACAATGACATTGCACAAGGTATTATTATTGGCTTTAAGGCGGGTGTTATTGATGTGCCATTTGCACCAAGTCAATTAAACAAAGGGTTAGTGTTGCCTGTGCGAGACAATGATGGGGCTATTCGAATGTTTGAAATGGGCAATTTACCATTTAACGAAGAGATTAAAGCATTTCATGCGGATAAATTAAAACTACGAGCAAAAGCAGAAAATAGAACGGTGGATTTTCAGATGGTTATTGATGATATTTACGCCGTTGGTAAAGGCCAAATGATTGGAAGAGCAGCGGGGTATTTAAAGTGAAAATTATTGATGTCATATGCAGTGCAGGTAAAACAGGATTCTTTTTTGATGATCAACGGGCAATTAAACAAGATGCAGTGGTGGATGGTGCGATGTATGAAGGAACACCAAAAACAAAAGGATTTACATCCGTACGTCAAGCAGGAGAGTCCATTAGTGTGATGTTATTGTTGGAAGATAATCAAATTGCCTATGGCGATTGTGCTGCAGTACAGTATTCAGGTGCTGGTGGACGTGATCCACTTTTTGTGGCTGAAAACTACATTGAAATCATTAACAAACATATAAAGCCTTTTCTTTTGCATAAAGAGTTAACCTCATTTAAAGAGTTAGCACACCAAATAGATACCATGATTAACCCTGATACAAACAAACCATTTCATACTGCGATTCGCTATGGTGTTACACAAGCGCTATTAGATGGTGTTGCAAAAGCGAAGAAGATGATTATGGCGGATGTTATTGCTTTAGAATATAACACAACACTTAGTGATGATCCAATACCTATTTTTATGCAATCTGGTGATGATCGGTATGTAAATGTGGATAAAATGATTATTAAGCAAGCGGATGTTTTACCTCATGGGTTAATTAATCATGTCCCAACAAAACTAGGTTATCAAGGTGAGTTGTTATTAGAGTATATTACATGGTTGAAGAATCGTGTTTTAACGAAACGATTAAGTGATACTTATCATCCTGTGCTTCATCTTGATGTGTATGGTACTTTAGGAATTATTTTTGATATGGATCTCGATAAAATGGTGGACTACTTAAAAAAGGCACAGCAAGCAGCATCACCATTAAAGTTACGTATTGAAGGTCCGATGGATGTGGAAGAAAAAACAGAACAAATCAAACAATTAGCAATGTTAGTGTCTAAGTTAGATAAAGCAAATGTGGATGTAGAGATTGTAGCGGATGAATGGTGCAACACCTATGAAGATATTAAGGATTTTGTGGATAATAAAGCAGGGCACATGGTGCAAATAAAAACACCTGATTTAGGGGGGATAAACAACACCATTGAATCTATTTTATATTGTCAGAAAAACAACATGTTGGCTTATCTTGGTGGCACTTGCAATGAAACAGATCGTAGTGCACAAATTAGCGTGCACATTGCTATGGCGACCCACCCTACTCAAATGTTAGCTAAACCTGGAATGGGTGTCGATGAAGGGTTTATGATTGTATACAATGAAATGGCAAGGGTTGTAGCACTTCATCAACGTGCTAAAGCAAATCAACCTAAATAAGTTGTGATTCACATGCTTTCAGTGTAAAATGACTGTAGAGGGTATGTATGAAAAAGCCAAAGAAAGAACGCTTCTCATTGTTTAAGAGTAAATGGGATGGAAATCCTCGTTTTGAAGCGGTTCGTTTTGTGGCGATATATTTAGTTTTAAGTTTACTTTGGATAGTAGGATCAGATAAAATTTTAGAATCGTTAGTTAGTGATGTTGCGCTACTTACAACACTGCAAATAGTAAAAGGATGGTTTTTCGTTGTTACTAGTGGGGTGTTGTTTTTCTTTATCTTAAAAACACGCTATGCCATGATTCATGCTCTTACAAAAGAAATGGTGCATCAAGCTACTCATGATCGTTTAACGAAGGTTCCAACTAAAGAAGAGTTTGCACGACGTTTGCATATCAAAATAAGTAAAGATAATGAAAGCAATCGCTTTGCGTTGGTTCGTTTGGATGTCGATAACTTTTCCAACATTAATGAACTGTTAGACTATACCATTGGTGATCAATTGTTAGTGGATTTAAAGGATGCGATTGTTCAAATAATATCATCCAATGAACTAATTGGTCGAGATGGTGATGGATTTGTCTTTACAATTACGTATTACTCAAAAAAAGCAGATACTATCAAACAAACTCTAGATGAGATTATTGCGAAAGTAAATAGCATATGGATTATTGATAAACATGAAATATACATGACTTGTTCGATGGGTGTTGCACTTTTTCCAAAAGATGGATTAACATTCTTACAGCTATATAAAGCGGCAGATATTGTAATGAATCATGTGAAGGAAAATGACAAAAACAATTATGTTTTCTTTGATGAAGATTATATTTTGCGCCGTTTTGATAAAACAAACATGATCAACGAACTGAGAAAAGCCATTGATAATCATGACTTGTATTTAATGTATCAACCAATCTTTACGATGGATGATCAAAAGATCGTTGGTTTTGAAGCACTTTTACGATGGGAAAGCCAAGTATATGGTAAAGTATCTCCAGCACAATTTATCCAATATTCAGAAAACATCGGTTTAATATTGGAAATTGAAGAATGGGTGTTTGATAAAGCGATGTCACTTAGAAAAACATGGAATGATATGAACGATACCACCACGGTGTTATCGATCAATCTTTCTTCCAAGGGATTATCAAGTCCAGCATTTATTGCATATATTAAATCGTTGTACTTCAAATACAACATACAACAAGGTCAAATTCAAATTGAAGTGACAGAAACATCGATGATTAAAAACATCGCAATAGCAACTACTCATTTAAACATGTTACAGGAGTTGGGTTGCATTGTGGCGTTAGATGACTTTGGTTCTGGGTATTCTTCTCTAACCTATTTACAAAAGTTGCCAATCTCGATATTAAAAATAGATAGTCGCTTTACTCATAAAATAAAAACCAATAAAAAAGATGATATAATTTTGCAGTCAATCATCGATCTTGCACGGAAGTTAGAGATAAAAACGATTGTGGAAGGAATTGAAACAAGTCATCAGTTTGAAGCTCTTACGCAACTTCAATGTGATTATGGTCAAGGGTTTTATTTAAGTGTACCGATTGAAGAAGTAAAAATGATGCAACATATTACAAAAAACGGGAAACTTGCGAGATAAATAACAAGTTTTATTGAAAGTATATAAAATTGAGAGTATGATAGTATTTGTTAAAAGAAATGGTGGTGTGTTTTTTTGTTTGATAAGATAAGGGACACTGTATTAAATAAAATTAAAGACATGGAAAGTAAAAGCCAATACATATCAATCATGCATCAGTGGATGATTGTTTTTGGCTTGCAAATCATTTTGGAAGTTATTTTCTTATTAGGAAGCGGTCTTGGATTTGATGGGAAAACACTATTAAGGATATTTTTGTTTGCAATCTCATCATCAGGCATCGTAGTATCGTTAGCGTATGTGTTTAAAGCAAAAGTAAATGTTTGGTTTATTTCGATTTACTTAATGGTCATGATAGTGTTTGCAATTACGCAATTAGCGTATAAAAATTACATGAATACCTTTTTTTCCATTCGTACTGCGCTATCAAAAGCAGGGGATGTTGGAGATTATGCCTTTGATTTTTTACTTCACATTCGTCCACATTATTTCTTAGTAGCGATACCAATTGTGTTGTATGTGCTTTTAGTTAAAAAGAAAAGCAAACAATATTTAGGTGTTTTTGATAAAGAAAAATGGTTGGCATTGCTTGTTGGTGGATTATTGGTTCATGGGTTAGCTTTTTTCTCTTTATCATGGTGGCCACAAACAACCGCAGCGTATACACTACAAGAGTTGTATTATAGTCCAACTCAGTTAGAAAGTGCGATGCGACAATTTGGGATTAGTCGCTTTATGATGCGTGATTTGTTGTTTTCTCTAAGTGGACGTGAAACGCAAATTGTGATTATACCAGAAGATCTTGAAGATCCAACGGATACACCAGTGGATTTCACACGGGGAATTGATGATCAACAGTGGCGTTATTTAGCTGAAAATGAAACAAATGAAACAATGCAAATGATTGATAACTATTTGCTTAATCGTCAGATTACACCAAAAAATGAAATGACAGGAATTTTCAAAAACAAGAATGTTGTTTTTATTATGGTGGAAGCACTTGATTATGTCGCGATGAATGACGATGTTGCCCCGACGATGATGAAAATGATGAAGGAAGGTATTTTCTTTGAAAATTATTTTGCGCCTACTTCAGCTTGTTCTACAGGGGATAGTGAGTTAATGTCTATTACTTCACTAATCAGTGTTCCTGGTATGTGTAATCATGATGAATATTATACTAACCGCTTTTCAGCGTCTTTGTTTGAACTGTTTAAAAATGATGGTTATTATGCTAGTTCTTATCATAATTTTCCTGATAGTTATTATATGAGAAACATCATGCACCGAAATTTTGGAAGTCAAGCGTACTATGATTATGATGCTTTAGGTATGACAGGATTATTGCCATGGCCTGAATGGCCAAGTGATGTTGAATTGATGGAAAAATCATTACCATACTTTATTGATAGAGACAAGTTTTTTAGCTTTTTAATTACTGTGACCATGCACAATGTGTATGATCGTGATACGATATATGGGATTAAGTACTTTGATGAAATCAAAGCAATGTATCCTGATTATTCAGATGATGTTATTCGTTATTTTTCAAAAGTGAGAGAGTTTGATAATTCTTTAAAACTTCTAGTTTCTGAACTTGAAAGAACAGGTAAGATGGATGATACTGTCATTGTGTTGTTTAGTGATCATCATCTGCTTCGAACAGACTTAGAAATCTTGTATGATTATACGTATGATGTTGATCGAGAATATGGTCATAATATTCATCGTTCGCCAATGGTTATTTACAATTCAGCCACAGAACCTATGGTTGTATCTAACTATGGTTCTACAAAGGACTTAGTGCCTACACTTGCTAACTTGTTTGATTTACAATACGACCCTCGTGTGTATTTAGGAGTGGATATCATCAGTGATGAAGCAGATCATGTAGTGTTGTTGCAAGATGGGGGATGGATTATAGAACAAGGGTATTATGAATCGGTCACTCAAATCTTTGAACCAAATCCTGGTTATGAGGTTAATGATGAAACCATCATTCGATACAATCAAATAAGTCGAAACTTGTATCAAATATCACAGGCGATACTTGATAATAATTACTATAACTACCGACAATTTATACCAAAAGCAAAAGTACAACCTGATCCAATTGATTAATCAATAAACCTTTATGTGTTACTGGCATATAAAGGTTTTTACATAAGGTCTAACGTAGTATAATAAGAGCAGGAGGAACGCTTTGGCAAGTTTAGACTTAAGTATTTATGCATTATCAATATTAGTTGTGTTATTTGTATCACTACAAACAGATAAGTTTGTGTATGATCAAAAAATTACGATTCTAAAGCAAATTATCTTTGTTGTTGGTATCTTAATTGGGTTAGACATACTTTTAGTGTCACTAGAAGGGCTACAACACTCATTCATCAACAACATTTTGTGGATAGGCAACACATTGTCTTTTATCCTGTCGCCGTTACCATCCTTTTTTTGGTTGGCTTATATCGGTGTTTTTGTTCATGAAAAAACATCAATCATTCAAACATTCAAAAAAATATCAGTCTTATTTTTAGTGTTTAATGCATGTGTTGCACTACTTAGTAAACCATTTGGGTTTTACTTTACAATTAATAATCTCAACGTTTATGAACGTGGACCAGTTGTTTTATTTAACAGTGCAATCTCGTATGTGTTTATAATGTTTGCGACAATATTGTTAATTAAGAATATCCGTTACATTCGAAAACAAGACTTCTTTGCATTAGTTATATTTATAGTACCTCCAACAGTGAGCAATCTAATTCAAATTGCTAACCCAGGTATTCTTATTGTGTGGCCAGGTATTGTTTTTTCTCTTTTAATTGCGTTTGTGTATGTACAAAATAAAACGATGTCGAAAGATTACTTATCCGGGCTCTATAATAAAATGGAATATGAAACAGTGTTAGATAACCTTGTTTCACGCAAACCTAAAAAGGGATTTGTTGGTATGATTATTGACATTAATGACTTTAAAAGCATTAATGATACTTACGGTCATGATGTAGGAGATAGAGTGATACAAGAGATAAGTCGAATACTAATAAAGAGTTTTCGAGTTAATGATTTTGTGGCTCGTATTGGTGGTGATGAGTTTGCAGTGTTAGCACATTCTCATCATGTGCATCCTAGTATGTTAAAACAACGAGTGTTAAAAGGAATTGAGCAATTAAATCAAAGTGAAAAGTTTCAATTTGATGTATCATTATCGATTGGTTATTTAGTATGGAGTAGACAATCGAATCTTGATAAAGATACATTTTTTCAAATCATGGATAAAAACATGTATCAAGAGAAGATTAAAAGCAAGGAGGAAGTTAATGCAACTGTATGAAGCAACATTACCTATGTATAAAGGTACATTAAAAATAACAGGTACATCACAATGTGTTACTTCTATTGAGTATGTCGATGCATACCTTCAAGAGCAAGATGGTTTTAAAGAAGTATACAAAGCAAAACAACAACTCTATCAATACATAAATAAAACACGTACTACTTTTGATGTGTGTTTAGATTATAAACGGACACCTTTTATTAATGCAGTGTATGAAGCATTAATGAAAGTCCAAGCAAAAGAAGTCATTAGCTATAAGCAATTAGCAATTAATGCAGGATATCCCAAAGCCGCAAGAGCAGTTGGCATGGCAATGGCCACAAACAAACATCTTATTATGATACCATGTCATCGAGTTATTGCATCAGATCATTCCTTAGGTGGGTTCACGGGTGGATTAGAGCTCAAACAATTTTTATTAAATCATGAACAAAATTAATGTGACAAATGTCACATTTTTCTTTTATGTATGGTATAATATCGTCGGTTAGGATGTGATGATGTGAGAATGCTATTGAAAATAACAGGATCAATTAGTGTCGGATTTGCTTTTGCTGGGGCAATATTACCAGTTTTACCGACAACGCCATTTGTGTTGTTGTCGTTTTATTTGTTTGATAAATCCGACCCTAAATATCGTGAGTGGTTAGTGAAACATCCAAAACTTGGTCCCATAGTAATAGAGTATCTTTCTGATGATGGTATTTCTAAAAAAGCAAAGATAAAAGCACTAGTTATATTATGGAGTAGTATTCTTATTTCTGTGGTCTTTTTTATTAGAAATACAATTGGTCAAATAGTCAGTCTTTTAGCGGCAGTGTGTGTTACAACATACTTGTTAAGTAAAAAGACAAAAAAGGAGACATTATGATTGCAAATTGTAAGCACTGTCAAGCACCAATGTGCATTAGTAAAATTGCACTGTTTCGAAATTTAACATTAAAACAACAACGATTGATTATTTCTTTTGTGAATCGAAAAATCATTAAAAAAGGAGAAATATTTTTGCATGAAAATGATGCGCTTTCGTCTTTTGTGATTGTAAGCCAAGGTCGATTTAAAGCATATAGCCATTCTATTGAAGGCAAACAAAATGTTCTTTACTATTTTTCAATTGGTGAGTTTTTTGGCCAAAACGCCTTGTTTGAAAAACAATACCTTCCTTATACGATAGAGGCATTAGAAGATAGTGTTCTTTGTATGATTGATTCCCAAACCATGAAACAATTAATGATCAAAGAGCCTGAGTTATCACTATCCATCGTAAGCGCCTTAACAGAAAGGGTGTCGTATTTAGAACATGAAATAACAAGTGCAGCAGCAGAGAAAATTGAAGTTCGTTTGTTAAGGTTGTTGTATGATTTAAGCAAAGATTATGGTAAACATAATAAATCTGAAATTATTTTAAAACTTCCTTTGAATCAAGAAGAAATTGCCATGCGATTAGGAGTAACACGTGAAAGCATTAGCCGTAACTTAAAGAAACTCGTGCAAGATAAAACAATAAGGATGCCTTCAAGAAAAGAAATAATACTTCCAAAAATGTGATGTATATCACATTAAATAGATTAGTCACAATATATAATAGCAAGTAGAGGTGAAGAATATGAGTGAGTTAATTAATAACCAAAGCAAAAAAGAAAAAAAACTAAAAGACTTAATCAAACGATTACATAACAATGAAGGTAATCGTGACGAGATTGAGGCGGAGTTTAAAAGTGAGTTTGGAACCATTACTGGTGCAGAACTTGCACAAATGGAGTACAACCTTGTACAAGAGGGTGTAAGCATTGAAGAAATTCAAAGCTTGTGTGATGTTCATGCATCTATTTTTAAGGGATCACTACAACAGTTGCATAGTGATATGTTAACCGTGAATCCATTAAGTGAGTTTGAAGAAGACAATGAAAAGATTGCGCAGTGGGTTGATAATGCCAAAGCAATCTTAGAGAAAGAAGACTTGTCTTTTGAAGAAATCCAAGTGTTTGTTTCTGATTTGACTGATGATTTTACATTTACTGAAAAACATTATGCTAAAAAGGAAAATATATTGTTTCCATTTTTAGAAAAACGTGGTATCGACACCATTCCGCAAGTGATGTGGGGTGTAGATAATCAAATTCGTGAAGGTATACGTAAAGCTAAAAAAGCAGCCAATGAAGAGACAAGTGCACAAGTAATTAAAGAAGCCCTGGCTGAAACAGTGCACATGGTTGATGAAATGCTTGTTAAAGAAAACAATATTTTATTTCCGATGTTGCAAGAGAAGCTACAGCAAGATGAGATTAAAGACATTGCTTTAAGTTTAGAGCATGGTGCTAATGAGAAATATCAACCAAAAGTTGACGTTGATGAAGCTTTATCCGATACAGATATTCCAATGAGTTTAGGGCGTTTAAACCCAGAAGAGATTAATGCTATCTTTAATACTGTTCCATTTGACATGACATACGTTGATGCAAGTGATCGCGTGAAGTTTGTAACTCAGGGAAAAGAAAGAATCTTTGATCGACCACCATCAGTCATTAATCGACCAGTCCATTTGTGTCATCCTCCACAAAGTGTGGATGTCGTATTAGATATTGTGAATGATTTAAGAACAGGAAAAAAAGACAATGAAGATTTTTGGATTCAATTTAGAGAACGATTTGTCCACATTCGCTATTTTGCAGTGAGAAATCCTCAAGGAAAGTTTTTAGGGACACTTGAAGTTACCCAAGACATTACGGATATTCAATCCTTAATAGGAGAAAAAAGATTGGTAGAGAAATAATTCTCACCAATCTTTTTTAGTTTCTTTTTTCAACCGATATTGACATACCTTTGTTCTCGCTATAGTCATTAAAATAGACTTGCACCAAGTAACCTTGATCATACCAATACATTGTATAGGTTGTTTCTGTACTTTGTTGTTCAGTGAAGTTTTCTTTGTCCTTATAAAGCTCACGATAGTGGTCAAATACTTCATCTTTGCTTAGTTTTGTGAAATACGATATGACATAGCGTACATAGTCAAACGTGTAGTTTTCTGTGTATGTGTATTCGATGGAGTTATCATACCCAAACACCTCTATAAGTTGTGGGTATGTATTGAAATACATGTTTGTATCGGCATATTCACTAGGATCAGCACCGATGCTCAGCATCACATCATTACCCACAGCATTATCTGCGTATCCTTCTTGAATAAAGAAGTTGATTCTTCTATTATCGATGATACCACTAAAATTATACGTGTCGTAATCCATATCTGGATCAACCTCATCCACTAGTTCTCGATAGTACTCAGCAATGTCATCAATATCGGCACTTGATTCAAAATTGATGGCATACAAGTCTTTTCCTATGATAAATCCTTTGTCTTCTCGGACATGATAATCATTGGAGTTAACACGAATAACTTCATACAGCGGCAATAAATCAATTGGATACTTCTCTAATGTTTTGATGACATATTCATCATTTGGTTCTTGATTGTTGTTGGGGTCAGGATTAGCATTATTATTCGATGAGCATCCAACAACAAAAACAAGTAGTAGCACAGTTATTAATTTTATCCCTTTCATGGTGTTACCCTTTCTTTGTTCTTTGACTTTATTGTACTCTTTTTTTTGTGAAAATAAATAGAATAATGTTTGATTAAAAAGACAAAAAAGTATCAAACTTGAATGATGATTAATATTTGTTTATAATTTGTTACATCAAGGGGTAATGTTAGGGGGTCTCCACTGACAATGCAACAACATGGAGTTTATGTCAATGTTTTTGGTGAACTGACATTTAAGAAAAATGATTTAGTATTCAAGCCAACAGATGTGCTAAGTAAAAACTTAATACACCTTTTGGAGTTTTTAATTTGTCATCGTCATCAGGTAATAGCAAAGGAGCAACTGATTGATACTTTATGGCCAAACACAAACAATCCTGAAAGTGCTTTGAAGTTTTCTGTTCATAGATTAAGATCACTTTTAGAGAAGGAATCTTTTTTTGATGAACAGCTTGTAATTACAAAAAAGAATGGATACTCTATTAATCCCCTAATTTTGATGACTTGCGACTTAGAAAAGGCAGATCAATTGCTTTCAATGTCAAAACAAAAGGATATAAGTATAAAACAGAAAATGGAAATACTTGGACAACTAATCGACATAATTGACAAACCATTTTTGCAGAATAGTGTAGATGTTATGTGGTGTCATTCCATCCGTGAATACTATAAGTCAACATACAATGCAAGTGTCATTCAATTGATGCAATATGCTCATGAGCAAAGTGAGTTTAATCAGCTTGTTATCATTGCCCAGAAAGCGACACAGGTAGATCCTTTGTATGAAGATCATCACTATTATTACTTAATTGGTTTAATCTCATTAAAACGATATCGAGATGCCATAGAATATTATCAATGGTTGATTGGTCATTTTCATAAGGAAGTTCAAACATCTTTATCACCGAAAGTAAAAGACTTGTATACATTCATTATCAAACAAGAACAAATAAATCATGTCAACATGAACCAACTCATGAATGAGCTTGATGATTTTCAAAGTGAAGGTAGTTATTATTGTGACTATGAAGTTTTTAAAAGGTATTATCAGATTGCAAAGCGATCATCTGAACGTGATCATGCAAGTTATTATGTTGTCCTTTTTGAAATTCCAGACTCATTTTCTCACCAGCAAAGTAACACCATTATGGAGGATTTAATATTTGCGATTCAATCATCACTTAGAAAAGGAGATGTGTTTACAAGAATGAATCCTAAGCAATGTGTGATACTAATACCTTGCGAGGCTTGTAATAACATTGACAATATTGTCAATCGAGTTAAAAAGAATTACAAATCCAATGCAGAAATCCCGCTGATAACATTAAAGCATCATATTACACAATTATCGAAAAAAATATAAGTTAAGCTCTAAACAAGTGTTAGAGCTTTTTTTTACTTATCTTTCTAACCGAATTCTAACGTGAAAGCTTCATAATGGTGGTGTAATCTACAAAAAGAGAGGTGATGTGCTTTGTGTTAATTAAACAAATGATAAGTATCTTACACCCTATTATCAGTGTTGTATCGATTAATGAATCAACACTTATTCTCTACTTTATGTTTATGGCATTGTTTGTAGTGATGGCAATCATTGTCTACAAATTTAACAACAACCCCATCGAAGTTTTTGTTTCAAACATCCAAGTATTGGATGATGGAACCTATCATATTATATGGGGGTACCATAACAAATCAAGTAGAACATACCACGTAGATTATAAAGAAAGTAATATTCTTGTTTCGCGTGGTGCAGCCCTACTGTTGTCTAACCATCCACCAATCCATTTTGAGAAAGGCAAGCATTCCATGGGGATGGAAATGGTTGCTCTTGATGGATCAGAGATAGAATGGTTGATAAAGGATAAGGGAAAGAAAGTTTCAATAGATTATGAGTATAAAAAAAAGAAAGGAAGTGAAAAAGTCGATGAATAAAATAATAAAACGACTTTACAGGGTAGCTGTCAGTACATTGTTGGTTATTGGTAGTATTGCTTATACACCAGCAAATGTACTAGCTACAACCGGAGAACCTGGTACAGTAACAATCGATAAAACACGGGATGAAGGTCATGAAGGTGTTTTCGAGATTACGTTAAGTATTGATGGTGTTCCGAAAGTAACTCCAACTGATATTGTGTTGGTAATTGATACATCAGGAAGTATGCAAGGAAGTAGGATGACTTCTGCAAAAAATGCTGCGAATAATTTCGTGGATGAAGTACTCAGTTGGAATCAAGGTCATAAAATTGGCATTGTTTCTTTTGCGTCTAATCCTGTTGAAAGACAAGTATTGACAGATAGCGAAGCATTGCTTAATTCTGCAATTAACGCACTTAGTGCTACAGGCGGAACTCACATTGAAGGAGGTATAAAGTTAGCGAAAGAAATGCTAGATGCAGGTTCTCCTTCAGGTCGAAATAAAGCTATTGTTCTTATGAGTGATGGTGAACCAACATATGGTTATGACTTTGTCCTTGGAACTTATACAGGCCCAGGTACCGTTACATGGCCACCATGTAGATTGACAGTAAGTGAAGCAGATTCGAATGATTTTGAGAACAATTACACTGGTAGTCGATACAATTTTGATTATTCTACAAGAGTTGGATCAGGAAATAGTATGACATTTACAAAAACCGTTAACTCCGATCAAAATTGTTTTACTGGATCAGATGCAAGTTTTACTAAGACTTTCAATTTAAAGGATTCTGTTGTGTGGCATGCTAATCAAGCAATCAGTGCAGGATATGATATCTTCTCGATTGGTTTAGAAGTTAATGCTGCAGGAGCAGATGTATTACAAGCATCTCAAAATATGGGATACTATACTGCAACTGAATCAAACCTTCAAACCATATATGGGATGATTGCTGATAATATTTCTTTAGCAGCTACCAATGCAGTAGTAACCGATAAAATTGGTGATCACTTTGACTTTGTTGGTATTTCAGATGATTATACTGGAGAAGATACATCGTATGACTCAACTACTCGCATTTTAACTTGGAATGTTGGTAATGTTGGAGATCAACAAAGAGTATTAAAATACAAAGTTCGATTACATGATGATGCTCCTGGTGGAACTTGGCCAACCAATGAGTGGGCTGATTTAGATTATGTGGATATAAACAATACACCACAAACCAAAGAGTTCCCAAAACCAGAAGTTCCAGTAGGTTACATTGTGGAACTTGAAGCCAATCCAGAAATTGGCGGTAGTGTTAGTGGTGAAGGTAGATATCTACCAAATGAAACAGTAAATATTGTAGCCACAGCAAATGCAGGGTTCACTTTTAGTGGATGGAGTGAGGATGGTGGTTCAGGAAGTTCTTCAAACACAACTTATTCGTTCACAATGCCTGCTAATGACGTGAAATGGATTGCAAACTTTACTGAAAATGCAAACATTACAATCAACTATGAAGCAGAAACAGGCGGAAGTGTTTCACCAGATAGTGAGACAATTGGTCCAGTAACAGGTGTTGCTGGTGGATCAGTAGCAACAGCAAATCCTGGATATAGCTTTGTCCGTTGGACGAAAGATAACACTCAAGTTTCTGTAGATGAAGAGTTCACTCCTGAGAAAGTGGATGGACTAAACGTAGCTGCTACCTATGTCGCCCATTTTGAAGAAAACGAAAATGTATTGATTCAATATGTGGCTCGTACAGGTGGTACAGTAAGTGAAGATGAAGAATCGTTGCCTCCAGCCACAGGGGAAGCTCAAGGATCTATTGCTTCAGCAAGCAATGGATATGAGTTTGTAAACTGGACAGATGAACAAGATAATGTTGTATCAACGGAAGTTAACTATGTTCCTTCCAAAAATAGTGAGGACCTAAACTTTGCTGCAACATATTATGCGAACTTTAGAGAAAAAGATGCTGTTACAATTGAGTATATCGCAAATATCGGGGGAACCGTTTCAGAAGATAGTGAAACATTAGCACCCGTTACAGGGGAAGCTCAAGGTTCGACAGCCATCCCTTCAAATGGTTATGAATTTGTGAATTGGACCAATTCATCTAATGATGAAGTTGGTGATGTGTTAGACTTCATACCAGCAATGGTTGGCGGCTTAAATGTTGCTGCTACTTACTTTGCGAATTTTAAACCAATTGATTACACTCTTACAATTAATTACATTGATGTTGATGATAATACATTAGCAACTTCTTATGTAAACTCTACAATGCATGTAAATGATACATTCAGTGTTGAATCACCAAGTGTAGCAGGTTACTTGCCAAGAACAGCAACAGTAACTGGTCAAATGGATGCAGAAGATAAAACAATTGATGTCATCTATGATGCCATTGATTATACATTTACATTTGTACCAAATGGTGGAGATCAAGATGCTGATGTACAAGGATTTAATGTTGGCGGTAGTGTCAATGAACCAACATTTACAAGAGAAGGTTATGATTTTGTTGGCTGGACATGGGACGTTGATGGTATAGATGAATATGTAGATGGATTTATTGAACTAGCTCCTAAAAACGTAACTGTTTATGCACAATGGAATGCAATTGATTATACATTGACTGTTGATTATATTGTAAATGGTGGAAATGCAACAGCACCTGCTACAGTGACGGATACATTGAACTTTGAAGATAGCTACAATGTAGTGTCACCAGTTCTACCTGGATACACAGTAGATATTGATGCAGTCACAGGCACTATGCCAGCAGATGATGTAACGGTTACAGTTACATATACTGCAATTGATTATACGTTGACAATTAATTATATTGATGTTGAAGGTAATACATTAGCAACATCTTACGTTGACGATGAAATGGCTGTTGGATCAACCTATTCTATTGGTTCACCATTTGTTTTAGGATTTATTCCAAGAGACTTCGTTGTTAGTGGAACTATGGATGCATCGGATAGAACAATCGATGTCATCTATGATGCAGAGGATTACACGTTGACATATGTCACAAACATGGATGGATTAAGTTACCCTGATGAAACATTCAATATGGGAGATTCAGTTGATGCTCCAGTACCTAGTATCCCAGGATATAATTTCCTAGGTTGGTTCTGGTATCCAAATTTTGATTTCATGCCTCAAGTGAATACACTCATGCTCATTGAACCACAATTAGAGTTATTCCCAATGTTTGATGACATGCCTCCAATGGATGTGACAGTCTATGCACAGTGGGAAGTTATCGATTATACCTTTACATTTGATCCTAACTATGAAGAAGAAGATGTAGTAGAACAAATCTTCAACGTAGGTGGAAGTGTAGAAGGCACAAGCTTTACACGCATAGGTTATGAGTTTGTTGGATGGACACTTGACGAAGCTGGTGAAACAGAATATACCGGTGGATTAGATAACTTGCCAGCAGAAGATATTTATGTCTATGCACAATGGGAAGCAATTGATTATACCTTTACCTTTGATCCTAACTATGGAGAGGAAGATGTAGTAGAGCAAATCTTCAACGTAGGTGGTAGCGTAGAGGGTACTAGCTTTACACGTACCGGATATGACTTTGTTGGATGGACACTTGATGAAGCTGGTGAAACAGAATATACAGGTGGATTAACAAACTTACCAGCAGAAGATATTTATGTCTATGCACAATGGGAAGCAATTGATTATACCTTTACCTTTGATCCTAACTATGGAGAAGAAGATGTAGTAGAACAAATCTTCAATGTAGGTGGAAGTGTAGAAGGTGTTAGTTTTACAAGAGCAGGATTTGTCTTTGATGGATGGACAGTAGATGCTGAAGGTTTAAGCGCTTATACTGGTGGGCTAAGTAATCTGCCAGCGCAAGACATTTACGTTTATGCACAATGGCAAGAACTTGCACCTGAAGAGTTTGTATTAACATTTATTACAAACCAACCAGGATTAACAATACCAAGTGTAGTCTTTATCGAAGGTGAAGCAGTAGTAGAACCTCAACCAGAACTTGAAGGATTTGTGTTCTTAGGTTGGTATATTGATGAAGACTTGCTCATTGAGTTTGATCAGTTTGATTCCATGCCTGGACAAGACGTAACAGTCTATGCTGATTGGGGTCAAGTATTAGGGGATGAAGATGAGTTTGAAGAAGAAGAGGAAACTCAAATTCCTGATATGAGTGATCAATCACGTAATGATTTAGGATTACTACTATTCATCCTTGGTTTACTTGTTGTCTTTATGACAAGAAAAGAGGAAGAACTAGAATAACAACTATCGGCCATGGTAGTTAGAAAGGTTGCATATAAAGTGCAACCTTTTTTCTTTTTATAACCATTTACTAACCGAAGGTTGTTAAAATTGAACCAATCATAACAAATGTTTGATTATCAAAGCATATGGATTGACGTTATTATTACCATCCATTATGATAGAGAAAATTAATTGGCAAACTATATGAAAGTGTAGGGCGCAAAGTCAGACGTCTAAAGCGAAAGCTATGATGGGTCAACTGCAACAAACTTGTGGTTGGCTTTTTTGTTTAAGGAGGGAAAGAACATGGAAAGACTAAGTAAAAAGATAGTTTCACTGGTAGTGACAGTAATGATGCTTGCATCAGCATTTCTAATTCCAGGAGTGTTTAATTTTTCAAGTGTTAATGCTGAAGAAGCTACATTAGAACTTGAGGTACAGTTTAGTAATGCAAGCAGTTCAGGAAATAATAGCGCAGGATTAATTTCCACTTTTTCACCAAGTGCAAACTGGGTGTTAACAGAATCAAATGGCGTTTTTACATTAACGAATGCTATAGCAGGGATTGTTATAGAGTTTAGTAATATTGAGATTAAAACTGGAAATGAAGATTCTGTACTCGATGTAAAAGTGACAACAGGTGATGATGTTGAATCTATTGATGCTGTTTTTGCTCAAAGTAGAAGCGGAAACGAAAAGCATGAGCTAGAGGTTGAATTTATAAATGGAGTATCTAAAACTGTTACTTTAAAGCATAAATTGAACTTTTTGGATATGACATTTAATCTAGTGGTTGATGACGATCCTGAATCGGAATTATTCACAATTACTTATATTTCAAATCATGAAATTATTACCATTGATGCTCAACAGTTTGAAGCAGGAGCTACGATAGAAGAGCCTACACCAAGTGATGATAGTTTAGAGTTTAAAGGATGGTTCAGCGATCCTGATTTTGAAACACAGTTTACTGGATTTAGTTCAATGCCAGCACAAGATGTAACCGTTTATGCATTATGGGAAATTATTGATAATGATGAACCACAACCAGATTTATACAATGTTATCTACTTTGTTTGGAATGATGAACTAGGAGAATTTGAAGAAGTTAATCGTGATGCTTATGAAGAAGGACAAAGTATAGTTCGATTTGATGTAGATGGTAGAGATGGATTTATCTTCGATGGTTGGTACACTATGGCACAACCAATATTTACGTTAAATGTTGAAAACATGGATAATCAAGATTTTGTTGAACTGCCAATATTGATTGATGATCGAATGAACTTAATACCATTTGATTTCGATGGTGCTGTAATGGGAACTAGTGATATTGAATTATATGGACGCTTTGTTCAAGTAGTTGCTCCAATAGAATTTGTCATTGACTTTATCATAGTTGGCGAAACAAACGAACTATTAGAATCACGTACCTTTGATTTTGAAGAAGGATTTGGAGAAATTCCTGCTCCAACACAAGAAGGATTTACTTTCACAGGTTGGTTTACAAATGAAGAGTTAACAAATCCTGCTGATTTTGACACCTTGCTAAATGCAGAAGTACTTGAGTACACTGTTTATGGTAGTTGGGTAATGAATGAAGTTGAAGATGAAGACGAAGAGGATGAAATCATTGACGATGAAGTCGACGAAGATGACGAAGGCGATGTTGATGGTGATGAAGACGAAGACGATGAAACAGTTGATGAAGAAACAACAGAAGAAGAAGCAACTGAAGAAGAGACAGTAGTAGAAGATGACGGAGATGTACTAGGAGATTCTGATGAGTTTGTTGAAGAAGAGAAGACTACTGAAGAACTTGAAGACGAAGGTGAAGTGTTAGGAGATTCTGATGAAAAAGAAGAAGAAGTTGAAGAAACTACCGAAGAAACAGAACTAGAAGACGAAGGTGAAGTGTTAGGAGATTCTGATCAATTACCAGAAATGAATGATACTAATTATGCAGCAATCGCTCTATTCTTCCTAATAATTGGACTCTTAACACTAGTCGCAACAAAACAAGAAGAAGAAGTAATTTAAGTTAAATGCCACGATAGTAAAGGATTGTGCTAGTCGCAATCCTTTTTTTTTGTGAAAAACATGCGAAAATTGAGTTATTCACTTGTATTGGTTTTAATAATGTGGTATATATAGCTTGTAAGGGCCACTTACGAATAGAATATTTGAAAATTAAATAAACCTATCAAGTAAAGCTAGAACTTATACTGATAAAGGCAAACTACGTGCAAGCGTAGGACGCAAAGCTATAGGGTCTCATTGAGACAGCCAGTTTCCAAAGATGTGTTCTTTTTTGTTTATTAGAACCACTGGATAGAAATCAGGTAAGAACAATTTACTGATAAAGGCAAACTACATGCAAGTGTAGGACGCAAAGCTATAGGGCCTCCGACGGGAGGTAGCCAGTTCCCAAAGAAACTGTTCTTTTTATTTAAAGAACAGCTGGGTAGTAGGAGTGACACATGTTCAAGAACACTTTTATTACACTAACTGTTTCCTTATTAATCTTTGGATTGTTAAGTGTAATCCGGCCACAAAATCAAGAAATTGAAACAGCAGTTAACCAACCAGTTGCAATCGCACAAACTGAGCAACAAGATTTGGTTGATCCCAATGAAACTGAATTAGTAGTTAAAGAATTTTTTGTAGAAGTTGAAGAAGTTAAAGAAGAAGTTGAAGAAGTTAAAGTTGAAGTTAAAGTAGAACAACCAAAAGTTGAAACAAAAGTAGAACAACCAAAAGTTGAAACAAAAGCAGAACAACCAAAAGTTGAAACAAAAGTAGAACAACCAAAAACTGAAGTTAAGGTCGCAGCACCTAAAACGGAAGTTAAGGTAGAACAACCAAAAGAAGAACAAAAAGATGAAGTCAAATCTGAACCGGTAGAGCAAGCTCCAGTACAAGAACAAAAAGCTGAGCCTGCACCAGCTCCTGCACCAGTGGTGACTGTTTCAAGTTCACCAGCTGCAACATGGGAATTAGAAATTGCACGTTTAACAAACATTGAACGTCAAAAAGCTGGTTTATCGATTCTTAAATACAACACCTCATTAGAGGCTGGCGCGAAAATTCGTGCACAAGAAATCATTACTCATTTTTCACACACTCGTCCAGATGGAAGTCGTTTCTTTACTGCATTTGGAGATTTGCAGTATCAAAACATTGGTGAAAATTTAGGTAGTGGTTTTAGAACACCTGAAAGCATAGTGAATGCTTGGATGAACTCTGAGTCTCACCGTGCCAACATTTTAAAACCTGAGTATCAGGAAATTAGTGTTGCTATCACCAAAGATGCTGATGGCAAGTATCGTTGGGTTCAAATATTCTATCGTGGCCGATAACCTAAAACTTGAACTGGAAGAAAGACCGAGAGGTCTTTTTTTCATGGAATAACAAAAAGTGTTGTATACTATTATGGTAGAAATGAGGCTTTATTATGAGTGTTAATCAAGAGATAATTGCTCTTACTAAACAATTAGTTGCTATTGATAGCATTACCAATACTAAGGGGGAAGTTGATATTGCTAGTTATCTTTATGAGTGGTTTGAGAAGTTGGATTATTTTAAACACCATCCTTCTTACTTAATAAAAGATACAATCACTAATGATCCATTAGGACGTTTTAATGTTATAGTGATTATTAAAAAGGAAAATATTCCTCAATGCATGGTAGGGATTTCCCATTTTGATACCGTGGATACTGAAGATTATGGCAACTTAAAACCTATGGCTTTTGATGTGGATAAACTAAGTGAACATCATAAAGCTGATGAGCACACTTTGTATGGTCGTGGGGTACTTGATATGAAGAGTGCTGTTGCGGTTTGGATGAAAATAATTGAACACTTTACTAATCATATTGATGAGTTAGATAAAAATATGATTGTTGCATTTGTGAGTGATGAAGAGAATAATTCTGCTGGAATGAAGCAGTTTGTGAGTACACTATCTATGCTAAAAAATGAGCATGGATTTGAGCTAGAAGGTGCGATTGATAGTGATTATACGACAAGTCGATATGAAAATGATCCTCATCGTTATGTGTATTTTGGTAGTATAGGAAAGTTGCTCGTAGATATTAATGTCATTTCCAAAGAAACTCATGCTTCTGATCCATTTTTAGGATTGGATCCTAACTATCTTATGGCAAACATACTTGATGAGTTGTTGCTTAATCCAACTTATACCGATCAAATTGATCAAATGAGTACACCTGTACCCATTAGTTTATCAATGAGTAATCCAGCACGTCAGTATAGTGTTAAAACAAACAAAGTAGCTAATGCTCAAGTGAACATACTTACTTTTGATCGTAGTATTGAGCAATGGATGCAATTATTAAAAGAAGGGGTTACTAAAGCGTGTGAACAAGCCATAAGTAAACTAAATGAACGATTTAGTGTATATAGCGACAATAATTATTTTGAGAACAAATCAGTCTTTGAAGACTTTGAAGTGTTATTTAAAGAGGATATAGTTCAAAAGACAAGTGTTAAAGAAGATACTCTAGATTTAGATATCCAAGGGTTGTCTTTTGAAAAACCAACCATAATATTATCATTATCATCACCATATTATCCAGCACACACTACCACTAAAGAAGATTACAAGTTTGTACAACAAGTAATGGATGCCATTATTAAAAACTACATTAATCATATTATGGTACATCCTTATTATCCATATATTTCAGATATGAGTTTTCTACGGTCACCATCGATAGAGACGTTAGAACAAGTAAAACAATATTCCTTTGACAATGATATTGTGGATGATCATTTGTGGGAAACGATTTCATTATTAAACTTACCAATGGTTAATATTGGTCCGTATGGTTATGATGCCCATAAAGACACGGAGCGGTTGGATACACATTCGCTTCAGTGGGTATACAATGTGCTTGTAAGTTTGTTTTCACAAAATAATGATTGACAATGTAAGTATTTGTGATAAACTATCAATTATATTGAAAGACAATGAAAAGAAAAAGTAAAAAGTGGATGTTTGTTAGAGAACCCGGTTGGTGAAAAAGGGTAAATTAAAGCTTTTGAACAATGGTCTTGGAGTTGCATACCGAAAGGAATTATCCTTTAGGCTATGACGGTCTCGCCCGTTAACGCGATAGAGTATAACCTTTTATAGGCGTACTTGAAGAGGTTCAATCAGTGATGGTTGGATAAACTAAGGTGGTAACACGAGCACTCTCGTCCTTGATGGATGAGAGTTTTTTGTATTTGAAAGGGTAAAGGATAGCATGATTAAAATTGATTCATTAACAAAAAGTTATGGTAGAACAGACGATAAATTAGTGGCACTCAATGATGTGAGTGCAACCATTGCTGATGGTGAATTTGTTGGTATTATTGGATTTAGTGGTGCTGGTAAATCAACATTGATTCGTCAACTATCATTAATAGAGAAACCAGATAAAGGCACTATTTATTTAGATGATGTCGATCTCTTTAAATTAAAGGGGAAAGATTTGCTTACCATGCGTAGGCAGCTTGGTATCGTCTTTCAAGGTTACCAGCTGCTTCAACAAAAATCGGTGTTTGAAAACATTGCTTTCCCGCTTCAACTTCTTGGGTTATCAAAACAAGAGATTAAAAGTAAAGTGGATGAACTGATCTCACTTGTTGGACTAAACGATAAAACAAAGATGTATCCATCACAACTATCAGGAGGGCAAAAGCAACGAGTCGCCATTGCGCGAGCACTAGCATGTGATCCGAAGATATTGTTATGTGATGAGCCTACAAGTGCCCTTGATGGTGTAACGACAAAAGCAATACTAGATTTGCTTAGAAACATTCATAAAAAAACAAATCTAACCATCATCATCATTACGCATGAACTATCGGTAGTTAATGCCGTTTGTAATAAGGTTATCGTGATGGATGACGGTCATTTTGTAGAAAGTGGTCATGTTAAAGATGTGTTTTTAAAACCACAACATACAAGCACACAACGGCTATTAAGCCATCATTTGGGGGTATTATGAGTGAGTTATTAATAAGTGGAACAATAGATACCTTAAAGATTGTTGTCTTTTCAACTTTCTTTGCAAGTGTTGGAGGATTACCTTTAGGCATATTGTTGATTATATGGAAAAAAGATGGCATTCTACCATTTGTCGTTGGAGAGAAAGTGTTGGCATGGATTGTTAATATCGTACGATCAATACCATTTATTATTTTGATTATTGCACTATTTCCGTTTACTCGATTTATTGTGGGAAGAGGATATGGTGTAGAAGCATCGATTGTAGCATTGACAGTTGGTGCAATCCCTTTTGTGGCAAGAGTGGTGGAGTCTTCCTTATTGGAGGTTGATGATTTACTTATTAAAGCAGCCATCACCATGGGTGCGACTCCCTATCAAATCATAGTGAAAGTATATTTAGTAGAAGCATTGCCTAATCTTGTACGTTCATTATCACTAACGATGATTACTTTAGTTGGGTATGCCGCAATGGCTGGTGTTATTGGTGGTGGTGGTCTTGGTGATATTGCCATTCGATACGGTTTGCATCGAGGACAGTCAGATGTTATGTTTTTGACCATCATCATTATGATTGTGTTAGTTCAAGTGATTCAAAGTATATTTAATACATTAGCGGATACGATGGATAAACGTCGTATATAGGAGAAAGAAAAATGAAAAAAATAATTTACATTACCTTACTTAGTTTATTAGTTCTTACAGGTTGTACAACCAACAATAGAGACAACGATAAAACGATTGTCATTGGAGCCACTCCAACCCCTCATGCCATTATTTTAGAACAGATTAAAGATGATGTAGAGGCACTTGGATACACATTGGAAATTGTCGAATTTACAGATTATATTTTACCAAACACAAATTTAGATGCTGGAGATTTAGATGCCAATTACTTTCAACACGTACCGTATTTAACTTCCTTTAACAATGATCGTGGCACAAAGCTGTCATCGGTTTTACAAGTTCACTTTGAACCTTTAGGATTATATCCAGGACAAGCAACGGATGTTGAAGCGATTGCAAATGGTGGAGTTGTTATTGCGATACCCAATGATCCGACTAATGAAACACGTGCTCTTCGACTATTAGAAGACAATGGATTTATTACATTAAACAACAATGAGCAAGTAACTCCACTTGATATTACAAGCAACCCAAACAACATTGAGTTTGTGGAGATGGAAGCAGCACTATTAGCACAATCGCTTGTGGATGTGGATTTTGCAGTGATCAATGGTAACTATGCTTTAGGAGCAAACATTACCGATACTGTGTTATTTACAGAAGACACTCAATCAGATGCAGCTCAAACCTTTGCCAATGTGCTTGTGGTACAAGAAGGTAAAGAAGAAAGTGAGAAAACTCAAGTATTGATTGATGTGCTCTCATCACAAAAAGTAAAAAATTATATTGAAGAAACTTTTTATCCAACTGTAATATCTATGTTGCCATAGACATAATTATAAAAAATAGAAAAAGGACTATTAATGAATTTATCGCATTAATAGTTTTTTTGTAGAAAAATGGCAGCAATAAAAACTGCAGACATTTTACAAAATTTGATTAAAATAAAGCCATTACAACGATTGTTGATAATGCAATACCAACAAGTATTGACACTGATGCAACAAATGAAGGTAAGGGACTGTTATGATCTATTTGATAACTATAGATTACCGATACTGTAGCTATCGGTGACGCTAAACATAAAATGACAATTGACTTTGCAAACTCAGGTATTGGTAATAGATAGTAGATGAGAATAGAAAATAAGATTAATCCCACAATTCTAATAGTTAAAATTTTGATTGAGGATGAAATTAGGTTACGCGTAATTCGTAGATTTAATGTGGAACCAATCATTAACATAATTAGGAAGGTGTTTGCGCTTGCTATAGGTTGAATTAATTGAATAATAGCATCATGCAGGTGAATATTTACTATATTTAATAAAATAATAAAACAATAAGTAACAAAAGGAATCGAGCTAAAAAGAACTTTAATGAAATTCGTTATTCTAAATTTACTTCTAATTAAAGAGTTATTACTCATCAAAGGCATAATGCCAAAGAGTGTAATCGCATTACCAATGTCAAACATAGAGACATATTGCATACCCATCATGGGGAATAAAGCTGAAACATATGGTATGGTTACATTTCCAATACTGTAACAAGAGCTCGTATTCATTGCAATAGATCTTTCATTAATAGTGTGATTTTTGAAAATGTTTTTGGCTACAAAACCAAGTACAACACTTGGAATTATTCCGAGAATAATTATTAGTAAAGAAACATAATTTAGTTCTATACTTTTAACAGAAACTAGTATTGTAGCTGGTAAAGTTATTGTCATTACAATTTTGGATAATAAAAGAGTATCTTTATTTTTGATAATATTTGTTGATTTTAAAAAGTACCCAATCATAATAATGATGATAAAAGAAGCAGATTTTAGTAATACAATATTCAAGAAACACCTCCATACATTAAATCAATTTTATATGGTCACTTTTAGTATTTCAATAATAATGTAGTATTATTTCTTAAATGTAATCTTTACAGGTGTAATAATTTA
>CAYZMP010000008.1:0-45087 GCA_964479585.1 uncultured Erysipelothrix sp. | reverse complement strand
CACAACAAAGTTCTTTTTACCCTTTTTGATGATAGCATATTTTTGATGATATGCATCATCTTTTTTTATGATAAAATCTATGTCATTTACTTTTACATTGTTTACACTTATTGCTCCATTTTTAATTAACTCCCGCGCTTGACGATTACTAGATATAAGCTGTGCAGCAGTTAGTGCAGCAATAATCGGTGTTTCATTTTTTAGATCAATCGTTGGAGCGTCTTCAAAAGCCATTTCAAATTCAGACTTTGTTAACTTCTCAAATTGCATACTAAATAATATATCACTAATGGAAACAGCCATTTCCATTGCTTCTTCACTGTATACAAGTGTCGTTAACTCTTTTGCTAAAGCGATTTGAGCTTCACGTAAATGAGGCTGAGTTTCTACTTTGTGTATTAATGAATCAATTTCTTGTTTAGTTTTAAATGACAAACGTTTCAAATAACCAACAATGTCTTCATCCGCAACATTAATCCAATACTGATAAAATGCATAAGGGTTTGTTTTATCTGGATCTAACCAAATGTTTTTCCCTTCACTCTTACCAAATTTTGAACCATCCGATTTCATGATTAGTGGTGATGTCATACCAAAAACTTGTACAGGTTGATCATTCATTTTACGAATCAATTCTGTACCACTTGTTAAATTACCCCACTGATCAGATCCACCAATTTGTAATTCACATTGGTAATTTTGATGCAAATGATACCAATCGGCAGCTTGTAATATCGTGTATGAAAACTCGGTGTATGAAATACCACTTGATAAGCGACTTGCGACAATGTCTTTAGCAATCATTGTGTTGACATTAAAATGTTTTCCATAATCACGTAAAAATGTTAGTACATTGAACTGACTTAACCAATCGTAGTTATTTAGTACTTTTATACGATCTGATTGACCTAAAACATGTTGTATTTGCTTTTTAATAGCGATGACATTGTTAGAAATTTCTTCTAATGATGTTAAACTGCGCTCTGATGTTGGTCGAGGATCACCAATCATGCCTGTTGCACCACCAATTAAAGCAATAACGCTATGGCCTTGCTCATAAAAACGCTTCAGTAACAACAATTGCTGTAAATGTCCAATGTGTAAACTATCAGCAGTAGGATCAAAGCCACAATATAACACAATTGGTTTTTTCAAGCGATTTATAAGTGCATCTTGATCAGTTGTATCCTTTACTAAATCTCGCCACATTAATTCATTAAAAAACTCCATATTTGCCTCCATCAATCTATCATAAAAAAAGAATTTGTAAATTAGTGTTTGTTTTTACAAATTCTATTATAACTAAATTTTCGTTGATTGTCTCGGTGTAAATAAATAACTTAACTCAATTTCTCGATCGTCTAGTGGTTCATTGTACAACATTTTTGTCATAATTCGCATTGCTACAGCGCCTAAGTCATACGATGGTATCGCAAATCCACTAAGTTGTGGTCTAACCATGGCATTGTATTTGGTATCAATAGCACAAATGACTTCCAACTGTTCTGGAATTTTTATGTTGTTTTCACTAGCTGCATTGATTGTTGCTAAAGCTTGAGAATCACGATGTGAAATGATTACATCATGTTTATGTTCTTTAAAATAGTTCTTTAAAAACTCATAACTAGAACGATAATTATTCGGAATATCGATGTAACTAAACCCTTCTACACCGTATTCTTTAAATGCTTTTTGTGCACCATCAATCATTTGCTTAATTGCAAATGGATTTTTACGATCTTCAATAATAGCAATATCATTTGATCCACGATCTAAATACTTTTTCACAAGTTCATAGGTTGCTTTTTCAATATCAACATACACACACGCTACATTATCATCAGACATACGATTACCAATAAGAACAATTGGATACTGATACTTTGTTAATTCTTTTAGTTCATCATACAATAATTTATCGTTATAGATAATGACACCATCGACACGTGATTTAATAATGTTTTCTATAATTTCGTTAATTTCAACAATGCCTTCTGTCGTTGTATGCAACATAATGTTGTACTTATAAATCTTCGCGACATCTAGCAAGCCATTAATTATTTGACCAGTATAATTAAAACTAGCTTCAGGTACGACTAAGGCTAATGTTGTTGTTTTTTGAAGTGCTAATCCTTGTGCAATCGCATTTGGTTTATAACCAAGCTTTAAAATTGCTTCTTGAACTCGCTCACGTGTGTCTTCACGAACGATGTCTAAGCCATTAATAACACGGGAAACTGTTGCTAACGATACATTTGCCTCTTTTGCCACATCATAAATTGTTACTCTTTTCATCGATTGTTCCTACTTATCTTCTTCATCAGGTTCAACAACATTTACTTTTTTTGGCTTAAGCCATTGCTTCAGTTTGTTGACTCCTTTTTCAGCAACCTCAACGGTTTTTGTTTTTGCTTTTTCAATGTTTTCTTGTACATCTTCACGATGATAAAACTCACTCACTTTTTCTTTAGCTGCTTTGGCAGTTTCTACCGTTTTTTCTTTTGCAGTTTCAACACTACTCATTAATTTTTCATTTTCAGTTATTCTACTTTTTAATGTTTTTGTCGTGTCACTCGCTGTTTCTTTAACATCTTGCCAACGCTCTTGCCATTTTGGATCTTGTTTAATGTCACTTATTTGCTTATTAGCATGATCAATAGCTTCTTTTGTTTTTAACTTCACGTTTTCCAATGCTTTTTGGATTTTTTCATCATCTTTAACTTCACCAATAGCTTCTTTTACTTCATCCATTGCTTTTTCTAAGCTTTTCTTTGTAGAAGAGAAAATCTTATCAATATTTTCTTTTTGTTTTTGAGTAAACTCTTTTACATCATCGAATTTTTCTGATGCTTCTTCACTAAGATCTTCAAAAACTTCTTCACCTTCTTCTTTTGTTTCTTCAACGAACTCTTTTGCATCTTCTTTAAACTCTTCGAACTCTTTTTTTACATCATCATTAAAGTCATTCATCAAATGTTCCTCCTTCTTCGGATTTTTTAAATTTGTCCATAATCATTTCTTTAATCCAATCAAAGTTTTCCATTACAAATGATATGATTTTCGAAATGATATTTTCTGTTGTGTTTACTGCCGTATCGACACCTTTTGAAACTTTCAACACTGTACTTACAGGCGCTTCTAGATCAGTGACATACTTATCAACTTGTGTCAGTGTATGATCGACTGTCTTAAAACTCGATTGTAAATCTTGCAATAACTTGATTACTCGATATAGCAACAATGCTAAAAAAAACAGAACCACTGCACCTAAAATTGGTAACAAGATTACTGCAACTTCATTTAATACTCTAAAAAATTCATCCATGACTTCACCTCACAAACATTGTAACGTTTTTTGAAACAATTTTCAAGATTTTTGATAGCGCTTTGAATAATCCTCTAACTTTATTTTAAAAACCGTTAAAACTGCGTTTTATTTGCTTAAAACGTGTGTTTTTCTACTCGTACTGGTTTAAATTCGATGTGTTACTTTGTGTTAAGTAATATAAAAAAACGACACTTTATGTCGCTTTGTAAAGTAACTGATTATACTATTCTCTTTAAATGATCGGATAAGACATAAATGTCCTTTGAACTCATAAACAAGTACACAGCTGGTGATAGTGTTGCAAGTTGCTTTGCTCCAGCATCATCTTCACTTACGACAATGCTATTGTCAATCATGTTTTGCAAGTATCGAATGTCAATATCGTATCCATCTTCAAAATCATCGATGCTATTAAAGTCACATAGTGCTACATGATCAGCAAGCGATAATGCTTCCGCAAAAGGCTTAGCAAATGTAAACAAACGTGACACACGATGCGGTTTAAATATGGCGACAATTTTCCTGTTTGGAAAACGAGTTTTTGCAGCTAGTACTGTCATTTTAATTTCGGTTGGATGATGAGCATAATCATCCACAAACACATTATCATGCACATGTTCAATGACAAAACGTCGCTTTGCTCCCATAAATGTTGCTAGTCCATCTTCAATCTCATTTATGGACATATTCAGTAGTAAACCAACTGCAATACTTGCCAAACTATTTAAAATCATATGCTCTCCCACAAAAGGAAGAACGATGTTTTTTAAAAGCTGTTGATGATACATCACATCAAATGAAACTTCATTTTCTTTTGCAATGATGTTGGTGGCATACAAAGTATTGTCGTTGTTTAATCCATACGTTATTGTATTTTTAGCACTTGACAATCTCCGTGATTTAAAATCATCTCCGTATACTATTAATGTGTCTTTTACATTGTTAACAAATTGCTCAAAAGCCAATTGGTAGTCATTTTCATCCTTAAAATAATCAATATGATCCAAATCAACATTGGTAATAATGGCAATATCAGGAAAATACGATAAAAAGTGTCTGCGATATTCGCATGCTTCAAACACAAAGTATTCATCATCTTCATGAAGTGCACCATTACCATCCCCAATTAAATACCCTGCTTTTTTTGTTGGTGAAAGCATGGATGCAATCATCGATGTAGTGGTTGTCTTACCATGGGAGCCACTAATAGCAACACTTTTGTATTTGCTCATTAGATCCCCTAAAAAATCATGGTATCGAACTACTTTGATCGTTGGATTTGCTCGTGCAGCAATTACCTCTTCAAATGAATCTAAAAATGCATTACCAACAACAACAGTCCAATTATCCTCAAGTTTTACATGATTAAAAGGATATATTGGTATATCCCTTTTTACAAGTTCATCTTCAGTAAAAATATGTTTATCAATATCACTTCCACTTACTTGATAACCTATATCGTGCAACATGCATGCCAATGATGCCATGCCTGCTCCTTTAATACCGATAAAATAAATCATTGAGCATCATCCTCTTCAAATAACTGCATAAGCACTTCTTCTTTTGGTTTTTCTTTATCTACGGGTTTTTCATCTTCAAACAATTGATTATCAAATTCTAGTTGTTGAGTATTTTGATTGGATTCATCACTTACACCTAAGATATCCTCAATACTCATCGATTTATTGACTGGTGGCGTTTTTTCAGTTTTTGCTGTTGTTTTCGCTCTTTTTCTCACACCATAAATTGGTGAAATAACTGTACCAATGACACTATTTTCTTGTTCAAAAATAATTTTTGGTTGCATTAACATTTCTTCTTTTTGTTTTTCTGGCATCTTTCCAAAAATAGGACTAATGGAAGAAGAAAACTCATATTCTAAGGCTTTGTTTTTGTCAATTTCGACTTGTTTAATTGGTTGACTAACATGCTCTGGTTCTTTTGCTTTGTAAGTAGGTTGTGGTTTTACTTCATCATCAGAGTCAACAAAAATTGATTTAGGTTTCACTTTTTCTTGTAAAGGGTCTTCTAAAGTAACCTCAGGTGTTTCATTTTGTGGTTTTCTAAAATCAGAAGGTTCCCTCTTTTTGCTTATATCTTCTTTATATTGAGGCACTTCTTCAACAATTTCTTCTTCCTCAAAAAGGAACGACATCAATTTTTTAAACATAGTGAATCTCCATGTGATGATTATTCATCTTCTTCCTCATTTTCTTCTTCAATTACTGGTGGTTGTTCTTGTAATGGCTCATCAAACTCAGGTTCTAGAAAATCAATAAAACTTCCACCTTCTGTTACAAGTCGATTCATATCCGCTAACGTTCCAGTTGATGGAGCAACCTGCTCAAATATTTCAAGTACTTGCTGTCGATAGTCAATAACTTGTTTGTTTGAATATATCGAAACAATCTCATTTTTATCTGCTTTAGCAGAACGTAAGATTACCAACATATCATATAAAACTGGTTGAACATCAGCCAACTTAACCGTACTTGTTAAAACAAACTGATTACTTTGTAAATATATGACGTAGTTTTCTTGTTGTTGTGTAATGCTTATGTCTAAATTTTGCAGCTCTTTGTTTTGGTTTGTAAATGTTGTGATATACGTAAAAAACTCATCTGTAAAATTTAATGTCTGCATGTTGTTTTCTAAAGCACTTCGATAGTAACGCTGCATAATGATCGTTGGAACATCCACTCGCAACACTATTTCGTGTTGATTAGAAACAAAAACAGTTGCGATTTTATTAGAAAACCGTATGCCCATATGGGGTGGTAAATAATAACTATAATAAGGTGTATTTACATTTAATACACTTGGTGTTTCAGCTTGTAGTGCCTCATCAACTTTTAGTTGTAGATTCTCGGATACTTGTTGAGCATCTACGCTACATCCCATAAGAAAAACAAGGAAAACTAAAACGATTTTCGCCATAGTATCACTCCTATTGATTACATTTTATCATATCAATGATAGTATCGCTACTTAACTCACTTAACAAATGATACGCAGCTTGATATGCATGGTTTAAATCATTCAAATCCAATATAGAATGATTGGTATGAATATTACGAGCACATACACACAAACTTAAGGTTGCGACTCCAATGTTGTTTTTATGTATCGATCCAGCATCGGTTCCACCCAATGATAAATAATATTGATGAGGGATTTTATGTTGTTCACATGTTGATTTTAGTAAGTTTAAAAAACAACGATTTGGCATCATACTACGATCAACAAACCGCAACAGAACCCCTTTACCTAAATGCCCTAATTCTGTTTTGTTGCCATCTGCATCATTGGCAGGAGAACAATCAAAAACAACGGCAACATCTGGATTTATCATGTGAGAAGCAGTTTGAGCACCACGCAAACCTACTTCTTCTTGCACGGTTGCACCAATGTATAAATCATACGGTAACTCTACGTCTTTTAATGCTTCTAAAAGTGTAATACTCATTGCACAACCATAACGATTGTCAATGGCTTTTGCCATAATACGTTTGTTGTTAGCCAACATTTCAAACTCACCATCTAAAACAATCATATCCCCTACTTCAATGTTCATTTGCTCTACTTCTTCTTTTGAAGTAGCTCCAATATCAACAAGCAAGTCTTCTATTTCAACCACTGATTTTCTTTTTTCTTCAGTAAGTAAATGTGGTGGAATAGATCCAATGACACCTTTAAATCGTCGGTTTTCTTTGTTATAAAGGGATATAGGTGAAGCCATCAATACTTGTGACCACCAACCACCAGCAGGAGAAATCTTTATTGAACCTGCACTGTTTACATCTTTAACAACAAAACCAACTTCATCCATATGACCAGCAACCATAACTTTTAGTGCATCTTTGTTTTTACTTTTTTTAAGTGCAAAGACACTACCTAAATTATCTTCCACAATCTCATCAGCATACGCCAACATATTCTCTTTCATGTATGTTGCTACTTTTTCTTCATGATTAGGTATTGCGGGTATACTAGTTAATTGTTTTAAATGTTGCAATAATTTCTCTTGTAGACTCATTGTTTCCTCCATGTTGCTCGATAAATTGGTTGATTTAAATCAATAAATCGTTGCTCATATTCACTAATAGCATCGTAAGGTTGATCGTTTTTTTGATGCTGTTCATCTCTAAAATTAACGGATACATCTTCTAAAGTATACGGATGTTTTGCAAAGGTAAGCAAAGAATATTCAAACAATGTTTTATTATCCGTTTTCATAATGATACTTCCATTTTCTTGAATAAGTGTGTGATACATTTTTAAAAACGAATCAGAACTTAAGCGACGATTTCGATGACCTTTTTTAGGCCAAGGATCACTAAAGTTTAAATGCAACACATCTATTTCATTAGCGTCAAACCACGCATCCACATCTTTAGCATCCGCAATAATAAGCAGTGCATTATCAATATCGTATTGATATGATTTTCGAAGTGCCACAGCCCCAACGGTAGCTTCTTTTTCAATAGCCACCCACAAGTGATCAGGATAAGCTTCAGCCATTTTTAGCCAGTAATCGCCTTTTCCCGCACCGATTTCTACATGCATCGTTTTAAAGTTGTATTTCTGCTTCCAATGTCCTTTTAATTGATCCGGTTGTTTAATATAGCGTTCATGATCTTCTTCTAAGAAAGGTTCAACCCATTTTTTCTTACGAATTCTCATACGCTAACTTGTAAAGTGCTTCTGCATAAATAACACTTGCTAAAAATAAATCTTCTAAGTAAATCCCTTCATCTTTTTCATGTGGTCCCCCTACATGACTTGGTAAAGGATGCTTGATAAAATTCATACCATACGCCACAAAATTAGGAAGCGTACGAGCATACGTACCACCACCCATTGTTAAAGCTGGTGTAAAGGTATCATTGCTATATTTTTGATAAACTTGAGTTAGTGTAGTAACAAGTGTTGAAGAAGGATCGACAAAATGTGGAGGTTTATTTTCAATTACCCGTACATCCATCTTTTCATTCACTGCTTTTACAGAGCTTTTTATGGTTTCTACTAACGTATCACCATCTGTATCATTAGGATAACGAATATCCACGACAACAGAATACTTGTTTTGTTCAATGGACACAATCCCTAAATTAGCTGTTAAAAACCCCATATGAACACCATCAAGCATGATGTTTAATCCTTCTCCTAAATAACCTTTTGTTAGCTTAGCTAAGTTTTGCGCTAATGTGTCATTGTATGTTGTGCCTACATAGTTTAAAGCATGATAGGCTGCATTTAGACCCTTTTCTGGCATTGATGCATGAGCATACTTACCATAAAAAGTAACCGTTGTGTAAGCTCCTTCCATCTTTGCATCCGCAATTACATTAAATGCTTGACAATAATAATCCAATTTTTCTGGATTGTGCATTTGTGTAATTGTTACTGATGCTTTTCCAACCACGATATTTGGTCGCTCACCAGCATGCATTGAATGGATTACCGTATCCATTTCACCATTTAAATCAATGTTTAAAATACCTTTTTCTCCATAAATAACTGGAAAAGCAGCATCAGGTACAAAGCCTTCATTTGGAATAATACGATGATTTTTATAATACTCCATACAACGCATGCCTGTCTCTTCATCGGTTCCAACAATGAGTTCAATTTTCTTTTTAGGTTGAATATCAAATGATTTTAACAGTTTCATCGCATAATATGCAGCAATTGTTGGTCCTTTATCATCCCCTGAACCACGTCCATATAAAATGCCATCTTCAATTTCACCACCAAAAGGATCTTTAGACCACCCTTCTCCAACAGGGACGATGTCTAAGTGCCCTAAAACACCAATGCTTTCTTTAGCATCAGAATTAAATGAGCAAATACCTGCATATCCATCGACGTTATCGACATCAAATCCATCTGATTTTGCTTTATTTAAAAACCATATTAGTGCATCATTAACTGCTTCACCAAATGGTGCTTTAGTGCTAGCATTTGTCATATCATTTAGTGATGGTATAGCAATTAATGCTTGCAAATCTTTAATCATATCTTCACGATATCGTTCCATCAATTGTTTAAAATCCATAGTTTTCTCCTTTTATAGTGAAAGAAACGGTTCCCCGTTTCTAGTGTTTACCTTTATCTTCTTCTGATTTAGGTGTTTTGTTTTTACCATCTTGTGCGGGTCTTTTTGGTCGTTCTAATAAATCTTTACGCGAGACATTTACACGACCTTTATCATCGATGTCAATAACCTTAACTTTTACAATATCACCTAAAGACAGTACATCTTCTGGTTTTTCAACTCGTTCATGAGCAATTTTTGATACGTGCAACAAGCCATCAGTACCTTCAAATAATTGTACAAATGCACCGAATTTCTCAATTCGTACAACTTTAGCATCATATATTTCACCAATTTCAGCTGTTTTTATGATTGCTTCAATACGAGCTTTTGCTTTTTTAATGGCTGCTAAGTCTTGATGATAAATTACCACACGACCATCATCTTCAATATCAATTTTCACATCATCACATTCAGCGATAATTTGATTAATGATTTTTCCACCAGGACCAATAATGTCTCTAATTTTATCAACTGGTACTTGTAGTTGAGCGATCTTAGGTGCATATTGACCAACATTTGGACGAGCAGTATCAATGGTAGCAAGCATGTTTTCCATAATTTGCTCACGACCAACTTTCGCTTGTTCTAATGCTTCTTTTAAAATTTCAGTGGTTAAACCTTCAATCTTAATGTCCATTTGAAGCGCAGTAATACCTTTTGGTGTCCCTGCAACTTTAAAGTCCATGTCACCAAAATGATCTTCCATACCTTGAATATCTGTTAATACTTGATATTGATCTCCATAAGTTACTAAACCCATAGCAATACCTGCAACCGGCGCTTTAATAGGAACTCCAGCTGCCATTAGTGCCATTGATCCTGCACAAATGGATGCTTGTGATGTAGAACCGTTGGATTCCAATACTTCCGCAACTAATCGAATCGCATAAGGAAATTCTTCTTGGGTTGGTAACACTTGTGCTAAAGCACGTTCTCCAAGAGCTCCATGTCCAATTTCACGACGACCAACCGGTCCAATTCTTCCTGTTTCACCAACAGAAAATAATGGGAAGTTGTAATGATGCATAAAGCGTTTGTATTCAACAAGTGTTAAATCATCAATAATCTGATTATCCCCCATCGCACCTAATGTACAGATTGACATTACTTGTGTTTCACCACGAGTAAACATCGCACTTCCATGAACACGATTTAGTAAATCAATTTGTGAATTAAGCGCTCTTAGCTCATCACCTTTTCGTCCATCAGGTCGAATTTTTTCAATTGTAATTAAACGACGTACTTCATCGTACACAATCGATTTAAGTACATCTTTCACTTGCTTGACTAATTTATCTTTGTCTTTTTCTTGTTCGAATTTTTCAGTGTAAAATTCTATTGCAGCATTTTCAATTTCTTCAATTGCATCATAGCGAGCAAGTTTTTCATTAATAGCCACGGCTTTACGTAAATCACTTTCATAGGCAGCTTTTACTTCATTTTCAAGTTCTTCTTTAACTTTATATAATGTGATTTCACGCTTTTCTTTTCCAACTGCAGCAATAATCTCTTCTTGAAACTCACAAAGTTTCTTAATAAACTCATGTCCAAAAAGCATCGCTTCTAGCATGTCTTCTTCTGAAACTTCTTTCGCTCCTGCTTCAACCATGTTAATTGCATTTTTTGTTCCAGCAACAACCAAATCAATATCAGAATTTTCTAACTCCTCAATTGTTGGATTAATGATGTACTCACCATTAACACGCCCTACATTTACTCCAGCAATTGGACCATTAAATGGAATATCACTCACTCCTAAAGCAAGGGATGATCCAACCATCGCGGTCATATCAGGTGAGCAATTGTTATCAGCAGATAATACCATGTTTACTACTTGAACTTCATTTCTAAAGCCATCTTCAAACAATGGACGTAATGTACGATCAATTAAACGTGACGTTAGTGTTGCATGTTCACTTGGTCTTCCTTCACGACGTAGAAATCCTCCAGGTATTTTACCTACAGAATACAGCTTTTCTTCAAATACAACCGTAAGTGGGAAGAAATCCAAATCTTTTGGTTGTTTACTTGCGGTTGCTGCTGTTAAAACAACCGTGTCTTCATAACGGACCAACACTGATCCGCTGGCTTGCTTGGCTAATTCACCTGTTTCGACCACAAGGGTACGACCGGCAAAATCCAAAGCAAATTTTTCCTTAGCCATCTTTTCACCTCTATTTTTTCACTCATTAATAATATCACACTTCGTTACTTTTGGATAATTTTTTTGTGTCTTGCTCTTTATATATAATCGAAACAAGTACGGGAATGATGATAAGTGTTAATACTGTTGAGGATATCAACCCAAAGAATAACACTAATGCCATTGGCGCAGTCATCGGATCATTAGCAACAATCAGTGGAATTAATCCAATGGCAGTTGTAGTCGTAGTTAAAATAATCGGACGATATCGTATCTCTACACTGTAAATAATTGAATCAAGAAGCGAAAATCCTTCATGAATGTGTTCATCGATGACTTCTAGTAAAAGAATACCATTGTTAACAACAATACCAATTAAACTGACCGCCCCTAATAAAGACATTGCTTGAATATCGACATTATACAAATACAACCCTAAAAAGACACCAGTAAGTGATAATGGAATAGACACTAAAATAATAAGTGGTTTATTAAACTTCACAAACTGAATAAGCAAAATCATGTAAATAACAATAATAGCAGCTAAGGCTGAGATACCTAAATTTTGGACTAAGTCCATGATGTTTTTAAGTTCCCCTTCTGCATACACATTGATTGAGGGATCAATCGACAATTGATCAATTTCTTTTAACACATTATTTTCAATAACGGCCGCAACATACCCTGGATGAACATCCGCCAACACGGTTATAGTACGCAATCGATTTTGACGAGCAATGGAAGGAACACTTAAGGATAAATCCACATCAGCAATCTGATGTAGTTGCAAATAAGAATCCGTAATGGATGAACTAATCGGTAATCGATACAATTCATCCAAGCTGTTTATATTTGCTTTTACTTTGATATCTAATTCATTTTGATCAAGAATTAATGAAGATGCATTAGCTCCCATTAAAGCCGTATTAATTTGCTTAACAACATCGTATTTCAATATTCCTGTGGTCGCTAAAAAATCATTGTCAATGTTTACCTTATACTCATATTGGTTAGCCACAAAATCATTACGCACATAAAATGTACCTTGTTGTTGTTCTAGGATATCCGTTACTTTATTTACTGCAGCCATCATTTGATCTAAATCATTGCCTGCAACCTTAAACACTAATTTCGCATCACTTGGCATGGAGTATTCTAAATACTTTACTTCTGCTTTTGCATTAATTAATGTTTCATCTAAATGTTGTTGAATGGCAAACCCTAACTGTTCATTAGTTGAATAGCGATCATCAGGTTTTACTTTTAAGAGCAACTGACCACGATCTTCTGATGGGGTCATTAGTGGTGTTGTGATAAAAAACTTCGGTAAACCACCTCCTGAAGCACTATAAACATCTGTTACTTGTTCAAACTGTTGCAGTTCATCTATTATTTGATCAATGATGTTGTTGGTAACATCAATGTTCATTTGTTCTGATTGAACATTGATGTATATCATTGGTTTATCCGAGTAAGGAAAGAAACTCATACCCAATTGAAAAAATAGTCCCGCTGAAGCGATTAATAGCACAATTGCCATTACAATGAGTCGTTTTGGAAATTTTAGTCCATATTCTAATCCTTTTTCAAACGCTTTTCTTAAAAAACTCTTTTTGTATGATTTTCCCTTTTCGACGCTTTCTTTCTTTAACAAAAACGTTGCTAATACAGGAACAATAAACATAGCAACGAAATATGATGCTAACAATGCTGTAATAACGACAGTTGGAATCGTTGCTACTGTTTTTCCAATAACTCCAGGAACAAAAAACAAAATTGCAAACGTCACTATTGTTGTTAGTGTGGATGAAAAGACAGGTCGTGCTGTTTCTTTTATTGCTACAGAAATAGCTTTATTCATTGAATAATCTTGATTTAAACGATATTGAATTGCTTCAGTTACAACAATGCTATTATCAACTAAAATACCTAATGAAATAATTAGCGCGGCAATCGAAATAAAATGAAATTCAATATTTAGTAAAAACATCACAATAAAAGTCGCAAAAATTGATAAAGGTAGTGAGATAGATACAACAATGGCGTTTTGAAACTGAACACCAATCATAACAATCACGACAATTAAAACAACACTAAAAAATAAATCACGAATAAATGAGTTAATGGATGCATCAATGTCTTGATACGATAATACCATTGCATCATAGGTAACATCACTTGGTAATTCCTCAACTAATGACTCTAGTTTACGATCAACTTGATTACCAATTAGGACAGCGTTTTGATTAGGGTTAAAATACCCTACAATAAAAATTGCATTTTCATCGTTGTGTTGATAATATCGATCATAACTTGTCGCTACTGATACACTTGCGACATCTTTTAATGTCACAAAACCGATTTGTTCTGTTGAACCTGAAATAACGATGTTTTCAATGTCCGATAATGATTGAAAGGTTGCTGGAGTTAGTACATTTATTTTGCTATTACCATAATCAATCGCACCTGAAGGAATCGTTAAATTTTGAGCTTGTAGTAGTTGCACAATGTTTTCAATAGAAATTTTATACAAATACAAATCATCAATGTTTACATCAACAACAACCTCTTTAATTCCTTGACCAACAACGTCTACTTTTGTTACTCCATTAATAAGCAAGAGTTCATTGGCCATGTTTTTAGCGTATTCATTCAAATCAGATAAATTATAATCATTGTTGGATAATGACAAAATAAACTGAGGCACTGCATCTAAATCAGCTTGAATCTCAGGTTCATACGCAAGTGGTGGCAAATCATTGGCAATTTCTTGCAATGCTTGGCGTACCATGGTGATTGATTGATCAGGATCAGCACGAACATCGAACATAATAACAACAATGGAAGCTGAGTTGTACGAGTAAGAAGACAACATATCAATATCTGGTAACTCGACTAATTTGTTTTCGATCTTTTTCGATACAAACTCTTCAACTTCACTCGATGTCGCACCTGGATAAATGGTAGTGATTAACGCTGCTGGTAAATTGGTGTTTGGGTTTTCTTGTTTTGGGATAATCCAATACGTAACAAATCCTGCGAGCACAAAAAAGACAAGCGACAAGATTACTATATGACGAAATTTTATTAGTTTTTCAACAATCTTACTCATAAATGTCCTCGATGATGTTTACTTTATCGCCAACTTTTACTCGTTGATATCCTTCGATAATCACGCGATCATTTTTTTCTAAGTTGGAAACTAAAACCAAATTGTTTTGCATCGCTAATCGTTCTACTACTTTTTTACTCACTCGATTATCTTCTACGATAAACACATAATCTTCACCATCGTTTTTTAAGATACTCAAATCGATCCAAATACCTTCAGTTTCTTGTAAATTAATGATCACGGATACTGTTTCTCCAATATTTAATGTATCTTTAATGCCTACATTAACCTTTGCTTCATAAGTACGAGATACTTCATCAGGCAACAAAGAAACATCACTAACAAATCCTTCAAAGGTTTCTTCATCACTTTCAATAGTCGCAATCATGTCTTTTAACACGCGATTGACATTGCTTTGACTAAGACCAAACACCGCTACCTTTTCATTGGATGCAACAACTACGGTTGGTACTAATGGTGTCGCTAGTTCTCCTTCGCTTTGTACTATCGCAACTACTGTACCTTCAATTTGTGAAAGAAGTCTTGTTTGATCAACTTGTTGTTGGGCAGCCACAACATTGTTTTGAGCAATGGTTGTTTGTGTTGTTGATGCTTGATACGCTGCTAATGCAGCATCATATCGGGATTGTGCAATCGAAATACTAGCAGAATCTTCACTGTTTAAATCATTGAGCAGCGTTGTGGCGCTCTCTAGTTGAATCTCTAGAGCAAGTAAGTTTGTTTCAGCTTCAAGCACTTCTTGTGAGTCTGCTTCTGCATCTTGTGATACTTCTTCAAGTGTCTTTTTTGCTTGTTCAACTTGAGCTGTCAAATCATTGACTTGATTGCTTGCTTGTTCTCTTTGCTTTGCTATCGTATCTTTTTCATTTTGAACATTTGCAGCTTCAGCATCCATAAGCGCTTTTGCTTGACGTTGATTGGCTAATGCAACAGAATAGGATTCTTGTGCATTTTTTAAGTTAGTTTGCGCACTCTCATCATCAATAGTGGCTAACACATCGTTTTTCTTTACTTGTTGATTAACACTCACATGGATGTTTTTTATTGTTCCAACACTAGAGAAAGTTGCTTCAAAAAGTTCATTTGGTTGAATAAACCCAACAAACTTTATTTGTTCTTGATTGGTTGATGTGTCTATCTCAAGTACACGAACATTTACTACACTTTCAATGACTTCTTCTTCATTTTCTTGATTAAATAATACAACTATAAATATAAGTGCAAGAACTAAAACACTAATACTTGCAATGGCTTTTTTATTTTTCATACGATATCCCTGCCTCTAACATTGTGCTAAACAATTGTAAATATGTATTTATCACCCTTTTTAGCTCCAACGGATGATCATGAAATTCAACTAAGGTTTCATTTAACCCTTTCGCAAGCCCACTCATGATGGCTTGTGCTAACATCATACTAAGTTGTGGAACATAAGGTATGTTGTTTTGATCAAGCTCCCATTTGTCTATTAGTTGTTGAATAAGCTGATACAACCATAATACGGTTTGTTCATAAAATCTTGGATAATTTAATAAAATTAGACATTCTTGTTTGTAGTTTTCAAACACATGTAAAAAACCATCACTTATCTGACCTACTTTTTGTTGAAACAAAGTAATCGCATCTTGATTATTGTTTTGATTTTCAATTGGGTAAAAAATTGCTTCATTTAACAACGTTAAGGTTGGCATAATAATTTCATCCGCAAGCTCTTCTTTGTTAGTGAAGTAGCGATAAATGTTCCCAACTGTAATGTTTGCTTTTTTTGCAATGTTTCGCATCGAAGCATTTGCTATCCCATAAAGGATAAACTCTGACTTTGCAGCATTGACAATTGCTTGTCTTATTTCTTGTTTTTGAATTTGTGCCATATAATGAACTCCTGTTTACAAATAATAGTATACACGTGTTCACCATTTAAAACAACAAAAAACCATGAGATTTTTCATGGTTTGTTTGTATGGTTAAGTTTACTTTCTTAGTCCTAAACGACCAACTAGTTCACGGTAGCGGTTAACATCGTTATTACGAAGATACGCTAACATATTACGACGACGTCCTACTTTTTTAAGTAGCCCACGGTTTGAGTGGTGATCTTTCTTATGAATTTTCAAATGTTCGGTTAATGTATTGATTTCATGCGTTAACACAGCAACTTGAACTTCCACTGAACCAGTATCGCCTTCTACTCTCGCAAACTCTTTCATAATCTCTTGTTTCTTTTCTTTTGAAATCATGATAGCTCCTCTCTTTCTATGAGTCCTTTTAATCCAAGTAAGAGGCTGAGGAACACCAAAAACCTAGAATAAAAGCATGCTTAGTTTACCACGTTTAACAATGGTTTGCAATAATTTAGTGCTTTTTGTACACTATTGCTAAAGGAGATATACAACCTATGAAAATAGCATGGATAGGAACTGGAATTATGGGCTATGAAATGGTAAGCCATTTATGCGATGCTCACTATAATGTGTCCGTATACAATCGTACATTATCTAAGAGTGAACGTTTAAAGGATAAAGCAACGGTATGCACGTCCATTAAAGAAGTCGTAAAGGATGCTGATGTAATTTTTAGCATCGTGTCTTTAGTAGAAGATGTTAAAGACATATATTTAAAAGATGGCATATTAGATCATGCTAAAAAAGGTGCCATATGTGTGGATATGACAACTTCATCACCTTCATTAGCCCAACAATTACATTTATTAGGATTAAAGCAAAACATACAAGTGTGTGATGCACCAGTTAGTGGTGGTGATGTTGGTGCGAAAAACGCATCATTAACTATTATGTTTGGTGGTAGTAAAGCTGCATATGATAGTGTGTTACCTTTACTACAACTCATGGGTAAAACAATTACGTATGTTGGAAAAGCAGGACTTGGACAACACATGAAGTTGGCAAATCAAGTTGCTGTCGCAAACAACTTGTTAGGAGCGATAGAAGCGCTTAGCTACGCCAAACATGTTGGAATAGACCAAACTATGTGTGTGGATGTATTAAGCGGTGGTGCCGCTGCTAGCTGGCAATTAAAAGTAAATGGCCCACTCATGATTAACCATAATTTTAAACCAGGATTTATGAATCTTCACTTTATTAAAGATTTAAAACTTGTTTTAGAAGAAGCAGATAAAAACAATCACTCACTTTTTATGGTTAAAAAGATATTGGACATGTATTTGGCTCATGATGAAGAAGAATTTTTAACACAATCCACCGTAGCAATTTATAAAGATTACATTACTTCATAAACAACATCAAAACATCGTGTAAAAACAGCCTGCCATGGTAGGTTGTTTTTAATAGCATGCCATTTAAAGTAAGCCATTGTTGGTCAATGCCATGTTGGATAGCTTCTTGATACAAATTTAAAACATGCACATCAAATTTTTGTGATAAGTCGTTTAAATCTAATGGTTCATTTAATCGCAGTCCCATCATCAAATGTTCAAACAAACAATCAAGTGGTTGTAAGTCAACTTCTTCAAATAAAAGATGTTGTTTAATTAAATAATGATGGATGTTTTTGGTGTTGATTGTTCGTTTACACCCAATTTTTGAAGCAGCACCAGGACCTACTCCGATAAAGTCCTCGTATTTCCAATAGCCGGTATTATGAATGCTTCGTTTATTGTTTTTTGTAAATGAACTTACTTCATAATGATCATACCCTGCTTTTTTTAATGTGTTATGAGCGCACTCATAAAACAACCCTTCTAACTCATTATCCACTGGTTGAACATGTTGAGCATAAAATGGTGTATTTTCTTCAATGGTTAGTGCATACAGTGAAACATGATCCACTTCTGCATCAATAAAAGCATCTAGTGTCTCTTTAAAATCTTCTAATGTTTGATCTTTAATTCCATACATCGCATCAACACTTATATTATTGATGTTATGTTTACGTAACCATGCAATAACCTTTAAAGCATCATCATAGGAGTGCTTACGAGTTAATGTTGTAAGTAAGTGAGGTTGAATGGCTTGCACACCGACACTAACTCGGTTAATGCCCATCTTAACTAACGTTATTACTTTTTCTTCATCCATTGTTTCTGGATTGAGTTCCATAGTGACTTCTTGTGCTGAATCTAAAAAAGGAGCAATTGCATCTTTTAATCGCAACAATTGCTCGATGGTTAGTGCACTAGGAGTTCCACCACCAATGTATATGCTTTTAAATGGACCTTTTTGATTTGATAAATCTTCAATAATACGATCCAACACTTTATCAGCTAGTTCTTGATGATAACCAACTTTGACAAAATCACAGTAACCACAAATATGTCGACAAAATGGAACGTGGATATACAGAGACTTAGAGGTTTTCATATTTTTCAATGACGTTTACCATTTTCTTTTCAATAATAGTATGCACATCCAACTTTAAATCATCAGCTAAAGCAAGAGCAACCATCAACACATCAGCTAATTCCTCTTCAATCGCTTGATAATCAAGCACTTCTTTGTTTATTTCTTGATTAAGTTCTGCCACTTCTTCATTTAGATAACCCATTAATGAAACTAAATCATCGGTTTTATCCCAACCTAATCGTGTTCGCATGGCATTAATCGCTTGTATTGTTTTTCTCATTGTATCACCATGCTTATTATACATTAATCCAACACTTTAAAGCGAGCATTAAAGAATCGTAGCATTTGTGGTTCATACTCAAACTCTAATCCTTTAATATCCGTTGCATGATTAAACAAGTGAATGATACCATCAGCCACAACATCAAGATGAGCATACGTATACACTCGTCTTGGAATTGTTAAACGAACAAGTTCTAGTTTTGGACGATGATGTTCACCAGTTTGCTTATTTCTACCTGCAGAAACAATCCCTCGTTCCATCGCACGCACTCCACTTTCAACATAGATTGCGGCTGCTAAAGCTTGGGCTGGTAATTGATCTTGAGTAAGATGAGCACAGAAAGCACGAGCATCTAAAAAGACAGCATGACCACCTGCTGGTCGAACTATTGGGACATTTGCTGCAATTAATCGATCAGCTAAATATTGTATTTGGCTAACACGATGATGAATGTATGGATATTGGACTGATTCTTTAATACCAATGGCCATCGCTTCCATATCACGACCTGCCATACCACCATAAGATGGCATCCCTTCATAAACAACAACTAACTCTTTTGCTTTAGCAAAAAGATCATCATCGTTGGTCGCTAAAAAGCCACCAATGTTTACTAAACAATCTTTTTTACCACTCATTGTGCAACCATCACTATAAGAGAACATTTCATGTAAAATATCTTCGATACTATGATGTTTGTAGTTCTCTTCACGGATTTTTATAAAATAGGCATTTTCAACACAACGTGTTGCGTCCATGTATACATCAATGTTGTATTTTTTAGCAAGGTTGTAAACATCTTTAATATTAGCCATGGATACTGGTTGTCCACCCGCCATGTTCACTGTTACTGCTAAACTTATATATGGGACATTTTCAGGTTTTGCTTCTAAAATTACTTTTTCAAGTTTTTCTAAATCCATGTTTCCTTTAAAATCCACAATCGCATTTGGATCGTGTGCTTCATCAATAATAACATCTTTAAAAATTCCACCATTTGCTTCTTGATGATAACGAGTAGTTGTAAAGTACATGTTTCCTGGAATGACATCATCTTTCTTAATTTTTATGCGACTTAGTAAATTTTCTGCACCACGTCCTTGATGGGTTGGAATAACATGTTTATAACCATACACTTCTTGCACTGTTTTTTCTAAATGATAGAAATTTCGACTACCTGCATAAGCTTCATCACCTGACATTAAACCTGCCCATTGTGCATAACTCATGGCACTTGTTCCTGAGTCTGTAAGCAAATCAATGTACACATCGTCGCTTTTTAAAAGAAACGTATTGTAACCCGCTTCTTTAATTTTCTCTTCTCTTTCTTTTTTTGTTAACATCTTCATCATTTCGACGCTTTTAATTCGAAATGGTTCTGCCGGATATTTGTTCATAGTCCACCTTCTTTCTCCTTTAATCTACACGAAGTAAAACACCCTTTCAAGGGTGTTTGTTAATGTAAATATGAAAGTTATGTAAAGTGAATCAAGAATGTTTGTAACCGATTACAATCTTTTCATTCTGCTAGTTTTCATCCATGGATAATACGGCTAAAAACGCCTCTTGTGGCACTTCAACATTACCCACTTGTTTCATTCTCTTTTTACCTTCTTTTTGTTTTTCTAATAATTTTTTCTTACGAGATATATCACCACCATAGCACTTAGCAATAACGTTTTTACGTACAGCTTTAATGTCGGTACGAGCAATTACTTTATGATTGATGGAAGCTTGAATTGGAATTTCAAATTGTTGACGTGGAATAAGTGTACGTAGTTTTTCTACAATGGCTTTACCACGATTATACGCAAAGTCTCGATGAACAATAATCGACAAAGCATCGACCACTTCATGATTAAGTACAATGTCCATTTTCACTAGTTTAGATGATTGATATCCAGCCAGTTCATAATCAAATGTCGCATAACCACGAGTTGCGGATTTAAGTCGATCAAAATAATCATACACAACTTCTGCAAGCGGTATTTGATACACTAGTTTCATTCGATTACTATCAATGTTGTCCATTTCTTTGTATATACCACGCTTTTTTTGTGTAAGTTCCATGACAGGGCCAACATACTCATTAGGAACTAGTATTGTTGCATTGACAAAAGGTTCTTCTATATAATCGACCACTCCAGGAGGAGGCATTAATGAAGGGTTATCTACTTTTACCATAGAACCATCCGTTTTATACACTTGATAAATAACCGAAGGTGCTGTCGCAATTAGTGGAATCTTGTATTCACGTTCAATTCTTTCTTGAACAACATCCATGTGCAACAAACCTAAAAACCCACATCGAAAACCAAAGCCTAAAGCAGCCGATGTTTCAGGTTCATACTTTAAAGCAGCGTCATTTAAGTTTAATTTTTCTAAGGCATCTTTTAAATCGTTGTATCGGTTTGTTTCTGTTGGATACAACCCACAAAACACCATCGAGTTTAGTTGACGATAACCAGGTAGTGGTGACTTTGCTTTGTTGTTGGCTAATGTAATCGTATCACCAACACGTACATGTTCGATTGATTTAATCGCAGCAGCAACCCAACCAACTTCTCCACAGGATAGTTCTTGTTTTTTTACTTCTTTTGGATTTCGTACCCCAAGTTCTACTACTTCATAAGAAGCATTAGCAGCCATAAAATGAATGGTATCTCCGATTTTTAAGGTACCTTCTTTAATTCGAATAAAAGCAATAACTCCTCGATAGGGATCAAACATACTATCAAACACCAGTGCTTGAAGTGGAGCATGTGGATCACCTGTTGGTGCTGGTACTTTCTTAATAACTTCTTCAAGAACAGCCTCAATATTTAATCCACTTTTCGCACTAATTTGAGGAGCGGTTAATGCTTCTATCCCAATGATGTCTTCAATTTCTTTAGCGACTTTTTCAGGATCAGCGGATGGTAAATCAATTTTATTAATCACAGGTATAATTTCTAAATTATTCTCTAAAGCTAAGTACACATTCGCTAATGTTTGTGCTTCAATACCTTGGGCAGCATCCACTACTAAAACAGCACCTTCACATGCAGCTAGTGAGCGAGATACTTCATATGTAAAGTCAACATGCCCAGGAGTATCAATTAAATGGAAAATATAATCTTCTCCACTTTTTGATGTGTAGAGCAGTTGCACAGCATTTAGTTTAATTGTAATTCCTCTTTCACGCTCTAAATCCATAGTATCTAGAACTTGAGCAACCATTTCTCGAGTTGACACTGTTTTTGTCATCTCTAAGATTCGATCGGCTAATGTTGATTTACCATGGTCTATGTGAGCAATGATGGAAAAGTTTCTTATATTTTTCTGATTCAAAAAAAGCCCTCCTAAAAAGCATCCCTATTATATCAGAGCTACACGTTAAAAAAAAGTGCTATGGAGCACTTTCGATTTCAATCACAATGTTATCTGATTCATTGACAAGCAAATACGTCCCTTGTCTTTCCACTAAAGCAAATGTTTTATCTGCTAAAGTGACATTGCCAAGCACTTGCCAATTTACAATATCCAAACTAGCAAAATCACCTTCGAATGAATCTTCGTTTGTTTTAGCATACTCCGATGCAATATCCACGACACTATCTCCTGCGTATGTTCTTTGCTTTGAAAAATCAAAGGTATTATTAGTAGCAAGTGGATTAACATACACAAAAGTAAACGCTAAAGCACTGACTAACAAATACGATGATTGCTTTGCAAGGATGCGATTGTTTTTATTTTTATTCAACAAAAGATGAGGAGCTAACTTCTTTTGCCAGTACAAGGTTTTTATTAGCATCGCTAAAAGTAATAATGTAATCCCTGCAAGAAGGTAAAGTAATACGTTGTCCATTATACCCCTCTTTTCTTTTTCAGCATTTCTTTAAAGGATTTGCTGTAACTGCGATTGACATACACTTTTTGATCGTTTTCAACATACAATAGCAATTTACCATTATAAGCAGACGCAACTGAATCAATTTTGTTTGAGTTTATAAGAGTACTTTTACCAATTCGAATAAACCCGTCTTTGCTTAATTCTTCTTCAAGTTCATACAACTTTTTTTCCAACACAATGACTTTTTTATCGACAATAGTTTCTACGCTATTTCCAAAAGCTTCAATAAGCACAACATCATTTGCAGAAATACTAACTTGACCTCGATGGCTTTTTCCTATGAGTGTCGTTGAAAAATCAAACAGTTGTTTTGAAATACTTTGGTAGTATTCAATGGTTTGCTCATTAACATGAATATCGATGGTATCTAAAGAATGTTCAACAATGTTCACATCAATAAATGTCGATGCTTCATGAGCAATCGTTTTTTTCGTTTTTTCAATAAACGCTGGTTTACCAGTTATTTTTATGGCCATGCTATCTGCCTACTTTCACTATAATTACTTCACTTTCACAATACAAAAAATTATCGATAAGATGCATTATTCTTTAATAACTTGCTTAATTTAGGTGTAATAATCCCGGTTAGTAACCCTGCGATAATAGCACTTGAAAGTCCTTGAATCAAATTAATCGATGTTGAAGCTACGCCAACACCCCAATCACTATATAAAAATGCATCCACTGCCCCATAGCCAATGGCTATCCAAAGACCACCGACTAGAAAAGGCATTGTTTTTTTCGCGTTGTTTCTAAAATACACAAACAAATAACCTACGATTATACCTTCGAAACCTTTAATAAAAAAAGTAAAGAGAGCATACTGGGAATACCCTAAAAAAACATCGGCTAAAGCACTGCCTACAGAGCCAACAATAAAAACATGAGTCGGTGCTAAAACAGTCGCTAAAAGCATGATGATGGAATCACCTAAGTTTAAGTATCCCCATGCAATTGGAATCATGCCATACATGGTTATCAATGTGATCATCGCAATAAACATGCTTGTTAGTGCTATTGTTTTAACATTACTCATTATATTACCTCTTTATTCATCCAATTTTTCCCAATACCATGCCATAATTGACTGGCATGCATTCTTTTTTTGCTTTCAACTTGCAACTCTGATACATAAAGCAAGCCATGTTCAACAGCAATCACACATGCTTCTTTTGTAAAAGAAACTATGGTGTTGATAGGGTGCTTGTGTTGTTGTTGCTTGTATATTGTATCAAAAAGTTTCACCTTTTGACCATCAATAATGACATAACCCCCTGGTTGATTAAGCAATGCACGAATATGGTTGTAAATTTTATCCCCTGATTGATTCATGTTAATATGTTCAAGCTCTCTTGTAATGATGGGCGCATAAGTCACTTTTGCTTCATCTTGAGGTATTGGATGTAGCTTTTGATCTAAAATATCGTTTATATGACTTAGAATCATTTTATACGCTAATGTTGATAATTTATCCAACAGTGATGATGTAGTATCTGTATCTTCAATATCAATGGATTGAGCAACGTACATATCACCAGCATCCATTTTCTTCACCATCTTCATTATCGTAATGCCTGTCTTTTTTTGACCATCCATAATAGCATGATGTACAGGTGCTCCACCTCGATAGTTGGGTAAAAGGGATGCATGAATATTAATTGCATCTATTTTTGCAAGATCCAACACAGATTGAGGTAAAATCATTCCATAAGCGCATGTTATGATGGCATCAATATCATGATCAACAAGTGCCTCATAAAGTTGTTGTTTGTTGGTAGGTTGAACAACACTTAATCCATGTTCAAGTGCCACGTCTTTAACAGGTGGTGTTTTCACAAGTTGTTTTCTTCCAACTTTCTTATCAGGTTGAGTCACAACTTGTACAATATCCACATCACACTTTAACAAGGCTTTTAAAACAGATGCACCAATTGATGGTGTGCCCATAAATACTATTTTTCGTTTCATCCTCATCCCCTTTTCTTTCTGTTCTCCCTCATTGCATTTTAAAGTTCGCTTTGTTATAATAGGTAAGCAATTAAGGAGGGTATCATGCCAAATATTTTAAATCAAAAGAAGCGCGCAATTACTAATGTAAAACGTCAAGCTGCCAACACCGCACAACGTTCAGCACTAAAAACTCAAATGAAGACTGTTGCTAAACATGTTGAAGCAAGTGACAAAGACAACGCATTAGTTGCATTAAACAAATTGAACTCACTTTTGGATAAATCAATCACAAGTAACATCCATCATAAGAATTATGTTGCTCGTCAAAAAGCAAGATTTGCAAAATTAGTCGCAACATTAGGATAAACCGACCCACAAGGAGCGGTTTTTTTATTTTAGTTTCACAATGGTCGCTAAACCACCTAACGATGTTTCTTTTAACTCTACAGCAAGCTTACTACCTGTGTAGTTCATTGTTTCGACAACATCATCAAAGTTTACCACGTTGTCTTTAACAAGCGATAAGTTTTCAGCCATAAACACAGCATCAAATGCTCGTAGTATTGCATTGCCATTACGTTCAATACAAGGTATCATCACGTAACCACCAATAGGATCACAGGTTAATCCAAGATGATGTTCCATCGCAATCTCAGCCGCTGTTTCAATAACTTTTATGGAATGCCCATCTAAATATGCTTTTGCGGCTGCTGTCATTGATGTTGCTGAACCTACTTCAGCTTGACAGCCACCCTCAGCTCCTGATATCGTCGCATTGCGTTTAATTACATTTCCAATAACACCACCTACAGCCATCGCATCAATTAAACGATGACGTGAAAAACCTAAATCATTGTAGGCATAATACATAAAAGAAGCCATCACACCGCATGCACCCATGGTTGGTGCTGTTACTACTACTTCATTAGAAGCATTTTGTTCATTAGCTGCATACGCATAAGAAATGAGTTTTAGTCGTTTCTTTTTTTCATTTGAGTCTAGTGTATTTGCTTTTATATTAAGGTTTTTAGCGACACGTGGTAATTTAAGCGTCCCTGGTAAAAGCCCTTCTTGTTCAAGCCCTATGCGGACAGAAGAAAGCATGGCATCAAACATTTTATTTAAGTGCTCTTTAATATCTGGTTCATAATGATACACATAATCAGCTAAACTAAACTCATTTTCTTTACAAAATGCAACGATTTCATTAAAGTCTTTTTCTTTGTATATTTGTTTTTGAAAATCAAAGTTTTCATTTAACACTTCTATTGATCCCCCACCTAAGGAGTAGACAACCCATTCTTTGATTACTTGTTCATACTCATCCAGTGCTTTTAGTTTTAAACCATGAGGATAAGCGTAATCCCAAGTTGCATAAAACTTCACTTGGGTAGGCACTGGATCAAGTGACTTAATAATAATGTGATCGGTAAAGTGACCTTTACCAGTTAGTGCAAGTGAACCGTATAGCTCCACAAGATAACTTGATGCTTCTTTGGTTTGCTTTTTAAAGAGTTCACAAGCCCTCATTGGAGCGAGTGTATGTGAAGAAGAAGGGCCATACCCTGCTTTGTATAATTCTCTTAGTGATTCCATATTATCTCATCGCCTCCAATAAAAATCGTTCGAATCCAATTTTCTTATCTGTTTTACCAATTTTGATGGATTGATCCAACGTAGCTAATTGATCCAACAACCCCATTACTTTGTTTTTTGTTGTTTTGTTGGCGTATTGCCACGCCTTGTTAAATGTGTATTCATGTTCATCTAGCTGTTGAGCTATCTCATGTTGACTTAGTTTTTCTTCTTTGTAATGTAAAATTTGAAACATAATACGATATTGCCATGCAATAGCTGGAATTAGTGAAGTTGGATCATGTTTTAAAATAAGCAAATCTTCATACACATTCCATGCTTGTTTATGATCTTTTAACATAATAGCTTTAGAAAGTTCAAATACACTATCTGCCATTGGTTTGCTAATGAGTTGATTGATTACATCAATTGTAATTGTTTGTGGATAATTGGATAACTTGTTTATTTCACTTTGTAATGTTATAACATGCATCGGTAATCGACTAATTAAATGTTCAAACACAACAGAAGAAAGTTGAATGTTTTCTTTCTTACACAACTCTCTTACCATGTTTTTAAAAGACAATGGATTTAACGATGCAATTTTATATGCTTCTTTTGCTTGTAAAAAAGGTTTGTATATTTTTAGTCGGCGATCAAAAGATGGTGTTTCTACCATAAAAAACAAAATCACTTCTTCAGGTAAATTTTCTAAGAGTTCAGTAAGTAATTTGCTTTTAGATTCCGTAAGATCTGAATATGCTGCTTGAGGATTTAATAGATAAACAATTTTATGGGACTCAAAAAAAGAAACTGTCATCAATTCTTCAAAAAATTGATCCCAGTCAAACATATAACGCTCACAATCATACAAAAGCGGTTGCACTAAAAAATCTAGCGAACATTCTTCTTTCACTATTTGTGTTGCTTTTTCTTGTAAGAAATATCGTTCTGCTCCATATAGTAAGCGTTTCATTGAATCACCTACTTTATTATACCAAATAACCCTGATGATGTTAGTATAAAATCTCGATTAAATAACGAAACAAAAGCAATATCTCCAAAAGTTTCAGTATCTAGTGCAATGACTTTATGTTGAGCTAATGTTTTTAGTGTTTGAATATGAGGGTGGCCATAAACTTTTTTCTCTGCACTTATGATGGCAAATGTGGGTTGGACATTTGCCACAAGTTGCTTTGATGTCGAGGTTTTTGAACCATGGTGGCCAAGTTTTACAACATCAACTTGTAAGTTAGGATACTCTCTAATTAAATTACGTTCTCCTTGTTGATACAAATCACCTAAAAAAAGAAAAGTTAATGAGCCTGATTGAACAACACCAATAACACTATTATCATTATCATCTTCACCTTGGTAAGATTTGTTTAATACCTGAAAATACAAACTTTCATCAATTACGTCCTCTTTTGTTAAATGAACTTGAGTGTTTGATGATAGCGTTAATAAATCATTTAACCCACCACTATGATCATCATCGTCATGGCTTATGACGATATGATTCAATGATGCAATACCTAATCCTTTTAATGTTTGAGAAACAATTACATGATTGGATGAACGACCAACATCAATCATCATTGTCTTTTTATTGAATGCCTTAGTCACTAAAGCAGCATCTGCTTGACCCACATTTAAAAACAACACTAAGTCATAAAGAGGATAGCGTATGAGTAGAAAATGAATGAATAAAAGTAAAACTCCACCAAAGCGATAGTGTTTTTGATAAAAACCATTTGCAACAGTCCATATTGCAATAATTAATGAAAGCACAAGCGAAAATCGACCAACTTGAATGAAGCTTGATATTTGAGGAAGTGTTGTAATCATCAAATAAAAGCGGTTGTATGTTGGTAAAAAGATAGGGAAAATAAGAACCAACCAACTAAATATATACAACACTCCACTTACATGACGAAAAAGTGCAAAGAAAAAGACCATAAATAAGTTGCTAGAATGTAAAAGCACATGCTGTAAAAGAGTGATGATAAGTGCTCTTTGAAATATATTTGTCTTTTGAAAAGAAAAGAACAACTGAAAAATCATAGGAAAAACAAATGCAACATGACTCGCTCTTGAAAAAAACATGATTAAAAGTACAAAATAAGCAAGTGGTAAATAAACACTTCTGTTTTTAACAAACATACAACATGAGGTTGTTAAAAATACACGCCACCAAATAAAATCAAACCCCCAAACCGCACCAAATAAAAGCCAAAAACCCATCAAAATTACATGAGTAATCTCTTTATGCATAAACTTAGACAATAATTGTTTTAGTGTGTATAAAAAATACGTGTATTGCAATCCACTAGATAAAAGAAGCACTCCAAAAAAAGACGTTGTTTCTACGTTTTTATAAAACAAAAAATCAACGATATGTTCTGATTGCTCTAGTGATAACGCTCTATGTAGTATTTTGCCTTTCAACGAGTTTTTACTAGATGTTTCATGAACAATGACATCATTGATACTTCCAATATGATGGTTTGTCATAACCCATTTCTCAATGGGATTATAAAAGAAATTGCTACGACGTGATGAAGCTTTAAATGTACCACTTACACATACTTCATCCTTGTAATTTAAGGTGTGATCCATAAACAAAGCCACTTGTTGATGCTTAATTTGAAGTAGTACATACCCATCTTTATGTTGAATGACTTTGCCACACAGAGGAAAGTTAACTTCTTCTACTGTTGGTGGTTGAAGCACAATGCACGTTATCGAAAGAAAGTATACGATAATAAAAAGGATGATACTAATATTCTTTTTAAAATAAAAGCCCCCAATAAAAAACAACAAGCTTGATAGTAAAACATGAGAAACAAGAGCACTTACCCAAAATAGCACAAACAACACAACAAATTTTTGGGCTATAGACATACATAGTCCTTCATCTTTTCGAAGGTTTTATCCCCTATTCCTTTAACTGCAGTAATATCCTCAATTTGTTGAAATAAACCGTGATTATTTCGATGTTCAATGATTCGTTGTGCGATAACTTCACCTACGTTAGGTAAACTTATGAGTTGTTCTAGACTTGCTGTATTAATGGAAACACAAACCTTTTTTGAGATTGTTGGAATAACTATATGATCATGATGATGCAATATCATCTTTTTGTTAAACATTGAAACATCACTGTCTTCTTTTAATTGAAGTTGAAGTAGTAGCTCTTCAAAGTAAGCATAGGCTGAAACACTAAACTCTCCAGGGTTATACACAGCACCTTCGACATACACAACAAAAACATCCGGTTTCTCAAGCACAACAGAAGGTATAGCAGTGCATCCAACTAAAAGATACAAATAAAAAAAGACGAGTGTTTTTGATAAAGTTTTCATACCTTATCATTAAACTTCCGTCTTGATTTTCCTTATTTAATTTTTAAGATTTTAACATCGTAAGGTTCATTCGCATTAACTGTAACTACGTCCCCTTCACGATGTTCTAGCACTGCAAGTGCTAAAGGTGTTTGATTGGATAAACGACCATGTAGTGGGTCTGCTTCAACCGATCCTACAATTGTGTATTCTACTTCATCGTTTGTCATTAAGTCTCTCATTTTAAATGTGGTTCCTAAACGAACGACTTTTTGACCACCTTTCTTTTCATCGATAATCTCAATGTTATTAAGCATCACTTCTAATTCACGAATTCGCGCTTCAACACGTGCTTGACGATCTCTAGCCGCATCATAATCAGCATTTTCACTCAAATCTCCTTGAGCACGAGCAGCTTGTAAATCTTCAATTACTTCTTTACGAACCACATGAATTAAGTGGTCTTGTTCTTTTTTTAATTCATTTAAACCTTCTTGGGTTACAAATACTTTTTCTTGTGTCATATTCACTCATCCCTCTTTAATTGTGCCATTATACCATGTTTTCTTTGATGATACTACTAATCTTCGTTGTTAGTAAATCAATCGCTACTTCATTTTTTCCACCTTGTGGAATAATGATATCTGCGTATTTTTTACTTGGTTCAATAAACTGTTCATGCATGGTTCTCACAGTCGTTGTGTACTGCTCAACAACTGATTCTAATGTTCTTCCACGTTGATGAACATCTCGCATTAAGCGACGAATAAAACGAATATCTGCCTGTGCATCCACAAACACTTTGATATTTAATCGTTTACGTATTTCTTTATCTTCTAAGACAAACAAGCCTTCTAATAAAATTACATCTGCTGGAAAGACTGTTTCAACAACATCAGCCCGTGTGTAATTAACAAAATCATACGTTGGTTTTTCTATTGGCTGTCTTAAAATTAATTGATCTAAATGTTTAACTAACAGTTCATTATCAAAAGCGAATGGATGATCATAGTTTACAAGTAGTCGTTCTTGCATATCAATATTTGATTGATCACGATAATAATCATCTTGTCGAACCGTGATAATGGAGTTTGATTTCTCAAATGCGTTTTTTAAACGCTTGCAAATTAATGTTTTACCGGATGCACTGCCTCCGGCAATACCGATTACAACTGGATTCATGGTTATCGTCCTCTTAAATATTTATCTACATTAGCTTCATGTTCTGCCAACGTTTCCGCAAAATAGATTGTCCCATCCCCATACACATCCGCCATAAAATACATGTAACTTGTTTGGGTTGGTTCTAAGGTGGCAATAAGCGCCATTTCTGATGGATTTAATATCGGGCCTGGTGGCAATCCCAATACAACATACGTGTTGTATGGTGAATTAATCTGTGTTTGGCGTTCACAATCCAACCAACTATCAAACTCATACAATGAATAACAAACCGTTGGACTTGCTTGAAGAGGCATGTTAATGTTTAAACGATTGTGAAAGACACCCGAAACCATCTTCATATCTTGTAAGCTTCTAGCTTCATATTGAACAATAGAAGCTAGTGTAAACACTTCATGAATACTCATATCCGATTGATCAAAAAGTGCTTGGTTTCGATTAATAACACGTTGAGTTTGATCAAGTAAACGTGTTGTAATTGCTTCTGCAGTTGTTTCACTAAAAAAGTCATATGTTTCTGGAAATAAATAACCTTCTAAATACACCCTTGCATCTTCAAAAAAGATACTTTCTTCTAAAAAATCATACCGTAACATTAACTCTCTAATGTATGTTTCATTATTCCAAAGCTCTAACAACGCTTCTTTGGAAACATTAGTATTTTCACTCATTCTTTGTGCAATGTCTTTTGCCCAAAACCCTTCTGGTAAAGTAACACGAACTTGATCAGGTATAGCTAAGGAAGCGTTGTTTAAAACTTCTAAAATTTCCTTGTTTGTCCAAGATTTATCAATACGAAACTTCCCTGCTTTTATGGCTGTTAAGTTTTCTTGATTAGCAACAAAGCGAAACGCTTGTGTAGATCGGATGATATTTTCTTGTTTTAAGTTTTCTCCAACAGTACTTAATGATTGTCCACTTTGTACTTCAAAAACAACCACTTCACTTTCATTTTGAACTGGTTGTAGTGCTAAAATTACAAGGGTAATGCTTAATGAAAGAACAACGACTCCCATAAGCAAAATTATCTTAATGTACGATTTCTTCTTCATTTTCGTCTAAAAACGCTCCAAATACTTCTTCTACAAAATCCCATTCAGCTTCATCTTCGATGGCGGTTAAGTTGCCTTCTTCATCATATATAGATGCGAAAACTTGGCCCTCTGGGTCTTCTGGATCAAAATAACAAACGATATTTTTATGACTAACACTACTTTCTACCGTAAATAGCACCGTCATCTCTTTTTCCTGTCCTGCTTCATCAATGACAAAAATTGTTTCATTTTCCATAAACTTACCCTCTTTCTCGATGATCAAGGTAACTTTGCAATATAATTACAGCTGCAACTTGATCAATGCGTTGTTTTCTCTTTTTACGTGACACATCAAACTCAATCATTCGACGATTCGCTTCTTTAGAAGATAATCGCTCATCCCACATTATAATTGATGAATCACATGCTTGTTCTAATAGCGATTGTATGTTTAATGCTCGATGAGCACTTTCACCTAACTCGTTATTCATGTGTTTAGGTAATCCAATCACTACATGACCTACCATTTCTTGTTTGATAAGTTGAAGTAATTGATTAACCGCACTTTCATAATCATCACGCTCAAAAACAACTGTCTTGTAAGGTTGTGCATAAAACCCTTGTGAAAAAGCTATCCCAATTGTTTTCTCTCCAACATCAAGACCGAAATAATTGTTGTTAGTCATCCAAATACGAACGAACTAATTCTTCAATAATTTCATGACGTTCGATGGATTGAATGATCGTTCTTGCATTTTTAAAGGATGAAATATACGCTGGATCATTGGAAATCAAATATCCTGCTAATTGATTAACCGCGTTATAACCACGTTCTGTTAATGATTCAGATACTTGTGAAAGAACATTTTTAATGTGTTCTTTGCGTACTTCTTCCGATTTAAACGCAATGGTTTGTGTATGTTGATTTTTCATGGCATTCTCCCTGTGCTTATTGTATAACACTTGTTTCGTTATTTAAAGGATTTCAAGCACTTTCTTTTTAACTAAGTCTAGTGCATCATCTACTTTTGACACATCTTTACCACCTGCTTGGGCAAAGTCTTTACGTCCACCACCGTTACCACCTGTAAACATAGCTGCTTCTTTAACAAGGCTACTACAATCAATATTTTGATCTAATAAATTCTTTGTACATCCAGCCACAAACATAACTTTGTCATTTTCAACTGCACCTAAAACAATAAGACCTTTATCGAGTTTACTAATGCCACTTTCTACCATCGATTTGATGGATTTTAGTGGTTGATTTTCAATCTTTTTAATAAGAATAGAAACATCGTTAATTTTTTCTACATTAGCCATTAATGCAGTGGCTTGTTGTTGGTTTATTTTTTGTTCTAATTGTGCATAATCTTTACGTAATTTATCGTAATTTTCTTTTAATTGATCCACTTTCTCTTGAATGTTAACTAAACTTGCGACTGATAGCGTATTACTAATATGTTCTAATTGAGCGACATGAAAAGTGAATTGTTGATAAGCATGTTCTTTACTAACACAAACAATGCGACGGATTCCTGAACCTATGCTTTCTTCACTTACAAGTTTTGCAACACCAATAGCTTGTGTATTATCGACATGAGTACCACCACATAGTTCCATAGAAACATCACCAACTGTAACAACACGAACTTTTGCTTCGTATTTTTCATTAAATAATGCCATGGCACCTTGTTGTTTTGCTTTTTCTAAATCCATTGTTTGAAAGCTAACAGGTAAACCTGCAAAAATTTGCTTGTTCATCCACGTTTCTATTTCTTTAAGTTGTGTCTGCTCGACTTTTTGAAAGTGAGTAAAGTCAAATCGCATATACTCATCTCCAACATAAGATCCTGCTTGATGAACATGATCACCTAATGTTTTTTGTAATGCCGCTTGAAGCAAGTGAGCTAAAGTATGATTGGCTTTTATCTTTTCTCTTTTTTCACTATCAACAACCAAAGTAATGGTATCATTAACACTGATTGGTGTTGTAACATCTACTTTATGCATATGTTGTTTATGCACGGCTTTTACTACATCAATGACTTCAATTTTCTGATTGTTAACCACTACATAACCACTATCTGCAATTTGTCCACCACTTTCAGCGTAAAATGGTGTTTGCTTTGTAATAATAAAACCTACTCCAGTAAGTGTTTCTACTTGCTGGTTGTTGGCAAATAAACCAATGATTTCACTATCAATTTGCAATTGTTCGTATCCTACAAACTCACTTTCTGTTATGAATTTAAGTAAATCTTCACTTTGATTTGACATCGATTCACTATCAACACGAGCACTACGTGCTCGTTCTTGTTGGAGTTTCATTTGTTGGTGAAAACCATCCACATCTACTTCGATGTCGTTTTCTTCACATATCTCTTGTGTCAACTCTAGTGGAAAACCATAAGTGTCATATAGTGTAAATGCACTAACACCATCTAGTTTGTTTCCTTTAATTTCCTTTAATCGATTCTTTAATAACATTTCACCATCGTTTAATGTGTTTTTAAAGCGTTTTTCTTCAGCTTCAATTAAGTTTTCAATAAGTGATTGATTTTGTTTTAAGTCAGTATAAAATTCACCCATCACATCCACAACAACATTCACTAAATCCTTTAGAAATAGTTTTTCAATGTCTAGTTTGATAGCATAGCGAACAGCTCTTCTTAAAAGTCGACGAAGCACATAGCCTCTGCCTTCATTAGAAAAGAGTGCCCCATCGCTTAATGCAAAGACAACCGTACGAATATGATCAGCAATTACTCGATAGGCCATCGTATTTTGCTTGTAAGCTTTTTTTGTCTTTGTAGCAATTGCATGTATAATCGGCATAAATAAATCGGTGTCATAGTTAGTATCTACTTGTTGAGCTACGCAACATAAACGTTCAAATCCCATTCCTGTATCAATGTTTTTTTGTGGTAGTTCTTTGTATGTTGAACGATCTTCTCCTTCAATACCGTTGTATTGAGAAAAAACAATATTCCATACTTCAACATAGCGATCATTTTCAATTTCATCAAAAAATAGTTTTTCCCCTAAACCTTCAGGATCATACTTCACACCTCGATCATAAAAGATTTCACTATTTGGACCACATGGTCCATCCCCTATTTGCCAAAAGTTATCTTCTGATTTTAAAATTCTTTTAGGGTCAATTTTAATCTGATTTACCCAAATATCATACGCTTGATCATCACTTGGATGAACACTCACATATAGTTTATCTTTATCAAATCCCATCCACTCTTTGCTTGTTAGAAATTCCCATCCGTAAGCGATAGCTTCTTCTTTAAAATAAGCACCAATAGAAAAATTACCTAACATTTCAAAAAAAGTGTGATGCCTTGCTGTTTTACCAACATTTTCAATGTCATTAGTACGTATTGATTTTTGAACATTTACAATTTTTGGATTTGCTGGTTTTGTACTTCCATCAAAGTACTTTTTAAGTGCTGCTACTCCTGAATTAATCCATAGTAGTGTTGGGTCATTGTGAGGAACAAGCGATGCACCTGGCTCGACCATGTGATCTTTGCTTTTAAAATAATCTAGAAATAATTGTCGTATTGTTGAAGATTGCATTTGTATTTCTCCTTTTCCATAAAAAAAGTCCCTGTATCCAGGAACGAAATCTCGCGGTACCATCCTGATTCACTATAAAGTGCGACTCAATGCCTTAACGCGGCCCACGGGAAGGATTAGTTCCTTGACAAAAGTAGCTTCAATAGACACTTATGAAGATTCACACCAACCATCTTCTCTCTTGATTAAGTTATCTACTTACTCATCTTTTGAACATTTGTCTTATTATAACACAACGACTTATTCTCTCTCAACTGACAAACGTTCTTTTAATGTCGTTTTTCGTTTGTGTAGATGATCTCTTTCAACAGCTAGTTTAAATGCTTCAATCTCTCCCATGCATATTAAATAGTTAGCACTACGTGTGATTGCCGTGTAATACAATCGTCGTTGTAACATCCATCCATACTCATTAAATGCTAATAGTATGACAATAGGATATTCATTGCCTTGTGATTTGTGCACACTCATACAATACGCATGACTAATGTTAATAAACATATCGGATGTATACTCAACATAGTTTCCATCAAAATCGACAATGAATCGATTTTGGTTGTTTTCATCTTCATTAGCATAAATAATTTCTACGAGAATCCCTATATCTCCGTTAAAAACTTGATCATCGACTTGGTTTTTAAGTTGAAGAATTTTATCTTTTTCTCGATAGGTTTTATAGCCCACTTGAAGTTCACGCTTTGTTGGATCTTTAGGATTAAACGCTTTTTGTAGAGCATGATTAAGTGCATCTATTCCTGCTAATCCATTGTACTTAGGAGCGAGTACTTGTATATCTTCCATTTGATAGCCTTTATTTAAAGCAGCTTGGATGGTTTGAATAAGTGGTTCTTTTAACGATGTTTTTGTGGTCGCTACAAAACGAACATCTTGATCAAAATGAAGATCAAATTTCTTATTTAAGACATTGTGCGCTAACTCAATTACTTTTGAACCTTTTTTTTGACGATAATTTACTTCTAGTTCTTTAATAGGACATACTTGTGCACTCATTAAATCTAGCAATACATTACCAGGTGCTACAGATGGAAGTTGATTATGATCACCAATTAAAACAATTTTTGTATGCTTTGGTAGTGCTTTTAAAAGCTGGGCAAATAAAAAGATATCAACCATCGAAAACTCATCGACAATAAGAACATCAACAGTTAAAGGATTGTCCTTGTTTCGATTAAATGTGTTGGTTTCTAAATCCCATTGTAATAAAGAATGAATCGTGTTCGCTTTAAAATTACTCAAAAAACTTAAACGTTTTGCAGCTCTTCCTGTAGGAGCACAACTTTCAATGACAATTGGTGGATCTGCCATTTGACACAATTGAATAAGTGCTGATACAAGTGTTGTTTTACCTGTCCCTGGTCCACCAGTAATAATAATGTGTTTGTTGTTAAAAAAGTCATCCATCACTTCTTGTTGTTTTTTATCATAGGTGATGTGATGTTTTTGTTGTATTTCTTTTAATCGTTCTTTATAGTGATCCACATTGACTTCAACTGCAGGGGTTTGTTCCGTAAAAAACTCACTTACTACAACTTCACTCTCATATTGAGATGTTGGATATAAATTATGTTGATCAAGAACTACTTTTCTTTTAGAAAGTACACGATCAAGAATATCCATCGCACTCACATTAAAATCATATTGCTTATCAAAAAAAGCAATGTATTGATCAAGGGGTATATAACTATCACCAAGTCGCATACATTGAGTCATTAAACCATCAATAAAGGCTGCCTCTTGTCGAAGTGGATCATTTTCATCAAACCCTAAAGTCATCGCAACTTTATCCGCTGTTTTAAAACCAATACCATCAATATCATCGATAAGTCGATAAGGGTTATTGGATATTAAAAACATCGCATCATCACCATAAATTCGTTGAATCTTAAAAAGTTGACGAACATTAAGTCCGACCATACTAACAAAATTGACCATTTGATCTTGTTGGGTTGTCTTTAAGACTGTGGAAATAATGACATCTTGTTTTTTTATCGGCACACCATCAATATCATATCGTTTATCTGGAAACTGCTTAATTTGCTCAATAAGTGTTAAACCTAGCGCATCCACAAATTTTTCAGCCGTTCTTTTGCCAATACCGACAAAAGATGGTGAAGATAAAAATGAAACCAGTGCTTGTTTTTCTTGTGGTAACACTAATTTAACGATATTCGTTACAAATTGCATTCCATATTTAGGATGTTCTTGATACAACCCTTCACATTCAAGCATCGTATCTTTTTCATAAACTGGAAAATGCCCTGTGACAAAGATTTGTTTCTCATTGATTTCGTGTAATGCAAAACGCATAACTGTAAAATAGTTATGTTCATTATGATACACAATGCTTTTTACTTTACCGATAATGGTTTGATTCATACATTCATTAACACAAGTATCGCTACAACACCAATTAGATTATTAATAAAATGTAAAAGTATGGCATTGGATAACTTGCCTGTTTCCTCATATATTTTTACAAAAAATAAACCTAATGCCATATACACAATAATAAAAGGGAAATCAATCCAGTTTTGTTCTAACACAGATTGAAGCACATGCAAAAATCCAAAACTAAAGGCAGAAATAAAGACCGCCACCACATAGCGATTGACGTTTCTTATTTTGCGATACAACACACCGCGAAAAACGATTTCTTCCACTACTGGTGCCATAATTAAAGCAGATAAAATAACATAAAATGGCGCTTGTTGAATTCCATCAATAATAATTAATTGATTTTGGCTATCGCTTGTTTGTGTTAACCAAGCAATGAGTGGGTTTAACACAAGCATTGTTACATACATAAAGAAAAAGGTTTTACCTATCTTTTTCCATTTTTGGTTTTCCACAACATTGGATTCTGCTTTAAAAAGTGGATACGCTAGAAAATATGTAGTCACTGTTGTGAAAATAGTAATTACAATGAGTATATTTTCTGATAGAACTTCCTCACCTTGTGTCATAAATAAAGTAATAATCGATCCAATGATTGGATATATAATCAAATATCCTAGAAAATAATTCAATAATATTAACACTGCATTTTTAGTTGGTAAGGCTGCATGACTTTCCATATTATTATTTTTTTTAATCATAACTTCACCTTTCTAATAATTGCATCATTGAGTGATTGTCCTTGTTTTAAAACATCGCATATTTGACCACCACCGACACAAACATCATCAATATACAATACGGCTTCTTGTCCTAAAGTAACAGCCGCAACTTGTTGTGGATAAGAAACAATAATTTTTCCTTCGCTTAACTTGCATGTAACGTCGTTGTCCTTTTGACGATAACGAAACTTTGCACTACATTTTTCTGGTAACTCATCAACCAGTAAATTAACACGATCTAAAACACATTGATCTGAAAATAAATCGGGGTGTGACGATGTGAGTCCAACATACAATTCATTGGATTCTAAATTTTTCCCTACCACAAACCAAGGACCATGATAGTGATCAATGTTCAATCCTTTTCGTTGTCCAATGGTGTAAAACATCACACCATGATGTTGTCCAACAACTTCTTTTGTATCCACATCAACAATATCACCCATCTTATTAGGAATATAATTATGGAGAAACTCACGATAATGACGCTCACCAATAAAACAAATACCTGTAGAATCTTTTTTGTTAGCTAATGGTAATTGAAGCTGATTAGCTATGGCTCTTACTTCTTCTTTTTTATAATTACCTAATGGGAAAAGTGTTTTAGACAATGTTTCTTTTGGCATTTGAACTAAAAAATACGTTTGATCTTTGTTTTGATCAACTGCCTTTTTTAAACGCACTTCTCCATCAATCATTTCAACTTGCGCATAATGACCTGTCGCAACAGCATCAAAACCGTGTTTTATAGCATAATCAAAAAAAGCATCAAACTTAATGAACTTATTGCATAAAATATCAGGATTTGGTGTGTACCCTTTTTTTGTTTCATCAATAAACGTTTTAAACACATCTTCCCAATACTCTTTTACAAAATCAACACGGTGAAGCTTCAATTCTAACTGATTCGCAACCGCTAATGCATCCATATAGTCTGTTTCTTGCGGACAAACATCTTCTTCTAAGGTAGGATTACCTAAAAAATCATTGTTTAATGATGCATCCCAATTGCGCATAAAACCACACTCAACATCATGACCTTGTTTTTTTAATAAGTAGGCCGCAACAGCAGAATCTACGCCACCTGATAAACCAACAAATACTTTCATAACTACACCTCAACGGGTATTATACCATAAAAAAAACTGTACTTTCGTACAGTTAATCTTCTACAATTTTTGCTTGTTCAAAGCTATGTCCGCATTCTGGATAATTTGGACAATTTGGATTGCAGTTGCTCATCGCAACTTGACGCAATTCTGGTGGTACAAATGCACCAATCTCTTCTTCATCGTAACCAACTAAAAAGCTTCGTTCATTTAAAATAATGGGTCGTTTTAAAACTGACGGATTATCTTGAACAAACTTCACTAACTCTTTGATGGATAGTTCTTCAATATTTATCTTAGACTCTTGAATAATTTTTGAACGTTTTGAAATAATATCTTCTGTACCATTTTCTGAGCGCATCAGTAAATGCTTAATTTCATTTTCATTTAGCAATGTGGTAAAGATATTTTTCTCAATAAATTTAAGTTGGTGTTCATGCATCCATTGTTTCACTTTTCGACATGATGCACATCCAGGAGATGTATAAATTACAATCACAATTGATTCCTCCTTGCTTCTTCATTATATTATAGTTGTCAAGCAATGAAAACAAATTTTTGAAAATTAACACAACTTTTACACTTTATTACAATAAATTTTGACACTAATCAAATTTTACTTCTCTACTTGATGAAAGATACAAAAAGTGTTTAAATGAATATGGAATAAAAGGTAGGAAAAATGTATGAAAAGAATGTTAAGTGGCATCAAGCCCACAGGTGAACTAACCCTTGGTAATTATTTAGGTGCATTAAAAAACTTTGTTTCGTATCAAGATGAATATGAAATGTTTGTTTTTATCGCTAATTTACATACTATTACTGTTTATCAAGAACCTGCAAAACTACGAAATTACTTAAAAGATGCTGTTGCCTTATATCTAGCTAGTGGCTTAAATCCAGATAAAGCAACAATATTTTTGCAAAGCGATGTTTTAGAACATGCACAATTAGGCTTTATTTTAAGCTGCAACACATATTTGGGTGAAATGAATCGTATGACCCAGTATAAAGACAAATCTAGCCAACAAGATGCAACTATAACAGTTGGCTTTTACACTTATCCAACTTTAATGGCTGCGGATATTTTAATTTATGACGCAGATTTTGTGCCTGTTGGTAATGATCAAAAACAACATGTAGAAATTGCGCGCGATATTGCAGAGCGTTTTAACAATCGTTACTCACCTACATTTACAGTACCTGAGCCACTCATTCCTATCGCTGGTGCTCGTATTATGTCACTTAGTGAACCAACGAAAAAAATGAGTAAATCTGATCATGATGATAAAGGTGTACTTTATATGTTAGATAGCCCAGATGTGATTAAAAAGAAAATCATGTCCGCAAAAACTGACAGTATTGGGAAAATTAACTACGATCCTGAACATCAACCTGGCATTTCAAACTTGTTGCAAATTGTGGCAGCTTGTAAAAGTCTTCCAATATTGCATGTACTTGATCAAGTAAGTCATTATAACTACGGAGAATTTAAGGCGTATGTTGCGGATGTTGTGATTGAGACATTACAACCTATCCAGCAGCGATACAAACAAATTATCCAAAGTGATAGCATTCATGAAGTATTAGAACAAGGAAAAGAAAAAGTAGCGAAAATAGCTTATAAAAAACTTGCCAAAGTACAGCGAAAAATTGGTATTGAAATTAGAAAGAAATAATTATGAAAACATTACTAATCTTTATCATTTTAGCCATAATTCAAGGCTTAACCGAACCAATCCCAGTATCAAGTAGTGGCCATTTAGTATTAGCACAGGTTTTATTTAACATTGAATCCAATGACGCTACCTTAGAAATATTATTGCATCTAGGCTCACTAGTAGCCATTATTGTTTTTTATTATCATGATATAAAGTCACTGATTGTTGATAACATTGACTTTATTTTTAAGAAGAAAAAAGAAAAGAAAAGTGCGTTTGATTTTGCTATAAAACTGGTTATCGCAACTATACCAGCAGGTATCATTGGGATATTATTTCGTACTACCATAGAAGAAACACTATCCAACCCTCGTGTGGTTGGTTATTCATTACTACTTACTGCATTTATGCTTGCTTCAACCTATTTGGTTGTTAAAGGTGATAAAAAGCCTATAACTCCAATTAAAGCGTTGATCATTGGCTTTGGTCAAGCAATTGCTTTACTTCCTGGAGTATCCCGATCAGGATTAACCACTTCAACAGCAATGTTAGTAAAAAGCGATCCCGCTGATGCGATGCGCTTTTCCTTTATGTTGTTTATACCAATTGCAACCTTAGTTATGCTTGTAGGTATACCTGAAATTATCGCTCAACCTGATTTTATGGAGTTAGCGTGGATGTATGTTATTGCGACAATCGTAAGTGGTGTTGTTACATTTTATGCCATGAGAGTATTAAAAATAGTACTAAGAAGTAGAAAATACCACTGGTTTTCACTTTATTGTGCTATTGTAGGGATTAGTGTATTAGTATTGTTTTAACGACAAGGAGGAACTGTCATGATTGAGATTAGTAACATTACAAAAGTGTATTCAAAGAAAGTTAAAGCTGTTGATTCGTTGTCATTAAAAATACCAGATGGAAAAATTGTTGGGTTTATCGGTCCTAATGGTGCTGGTAAAACAACCACCTTAAAAATGATGTGCGGTATTTTAAAACCAGATGAAGGACATGTTTTATTAAATGGGCATGATATTGTTAAAGAGCCTTTGCAGGCTAAAAAACAGTTTGGCTTTGTCGCTGATGATGCCGATATCTTTTTACGTTTAAAAGGAATTGAATATTTAAACTTAATGGCAGACATTTATGAAGTTGAACCAACTAATCGAATGGTACGCATTAAAGAGTATGCTCGTCAATTTGAAATGGAACATGCACTTAACGATAAGATATTGTCCTATTCACACGGTATGAGACAAAAGATTGTCATTATGGGTGCTATTTTACATCAACCTAGTATATGGATATTGGATGAGCCACTTACTGGTTTAGATCCTCAATCTTCTTTTGAACTTAAACAAATGATGCGTGAGCATGCCAAAAACAACAAGACGGTTTTCTTTTCAACCCATGTGTTGGAAGTGGCAGAAAAGCTTTGCGATTATGTCATCATTATTAATTTTGGTAAAGTGCTTTATGAAGGAACCCTTGAAAACTTAAAAAATGAATTTCCATCGAAGTCATTGGAAGAGATTTTCTTAGAGGTAACAAAGCGTGACTAAATACATCGCTTTAAGTAAAGCACTCTTTAAAAATTCATTTTCATTTGTCGATCAAGGGATAAAGAAGAAATCAAACAATTATCTTGTACTTGCATTGTTTGCATTTTTACTACTTTCACTACTACCTGCTCTTGCAGGACTGTATCAATTAACTGGCTTTATACTTGAACAATTAAAACCGCTTAATCAAACAGGTGTGTTGATCGCTCTTACTTTTCAAGGGGCTGGGTTAATCATTTTCTTTTTTGCAGTATTTATGATACCTGCTCTCTTTTATTTTTCAAAAGACATCGAGCAATTATTAAGTTTACCACTTAAGCCATTTGAGATTATCGCTGCTAAATTTACTGTGACGTATGTGTATCAAACGATCATTATGCTGCTTATTTTAGCACCTATTCTTGTTTCATATAGCATAAACATGCCGCTTAATGCTATTGAAATCATTCTATTGATTTTAATAGTGCTAACACTTCCTCTACTACCACTTATCCTATCGTCTTTGCTAGTTATGGTTGTGATGTGGTTAGTGCCTCTATTTAAAAACAGAGATTTATTTAACATGCTAAGTGGATTAATTGTACTTGCATTAGCACTTCTTGTTAATTTTTCAATGGGCGGATTAGAAACATTGACCCAAGAACAGTTGATTGATTTTATTATTGAAGGAAATGATTCATTAATTCAAATGTTTCGGTTTATCTTCTTTACTTATCCTTTTGCAATTGAAGGTTTTTTAAGAATGAGCTTTGTCAATGTAGTAATGTACTTCACGTTGACGTTTGCGACATTAGCTGTATTTTTAACTTTTTCAAACATCATCTACTTTAGAGGTGTACTAGGAGTCAATGAAACAGCAAGCTCACGAAAACACCTAAGTGAAAAGCAGTGGCAATCATCAAGTAGAAAATCACCTGCTTTTATTCGCTATTTCTTTAAAGAGGTTAACCTCTTAGTTCGAACACCAATCTATTTCTTAAACTGTGTCTCTATTCAGTTTCTACTACCAATATTGCTCATTGCATCTTTTGTGGCAGTTCCTGATCAACAAAAGCTAATCGTTGATACACTCTCCACCTTTGATTTTAGCGCACCAGCAACAATTAGTATGGTGTTAATCATTTCATTGTCTGTTGGGCTAATACTTGGCTCTGTCAACATGATAAGTAGTACCGCTATCTCTCGTGAAGGACAAAATCTGTATTTTATGAAAATAATACCGATGCCAATCATGACACAACTACACGCTAAGGTTGCTAGTGGTATCTTCTTTTCACTTATTGGAGTGATTGTAACATTATCTATTTTCCTTTTTTACATTACGATTCCAATTTTGTTAATTGTTGCTAGTTTTCTAATGGCGTTTGTTGGAGTTGTGTTTATTAACTACTTTTCAATATTAGTCGATGTTATTCGACCAAAACTTGTTTGGGAGTCTGAACAAGCTGCTGTTAAACAAAACATGAATGCCGTGTTTACAATGTTGCCATCGATGGCCATTGGAGCACTCATCATTTACGTTGCTATTAATGAATGGTTATCATCTTTTGTTTTCTTGTTTGCTTTGTTTATCATACTAGTCAGTGCAACTGCTTTTATCATTATGCTTCTACAAAGAAAAGCACATGACATTATCGTAGAACATTAAAGAAAAGGAACTTGATTATTCAGGTTCCTTTTTTTCAAACCGCTTCATCATTTGATGATGATTGTAAATACAATGTATTTATATGCATCCAAGCCA
>CAYZMP010000007.1:0-46124 GCA_964479585.1 uncultured Erysipelothrix sp. | reverse complement strand
TGTTTTCTTCATAAACATTAAAAAAGACTGTCGACTTTATTTGTCAACAGTCTGAAATCTATGTCACTAAACATAGATTTTTCATTTATTCGATATTCTTAATTTTGACAAACAAGTTCAAATGAATGTCTGATCCACGTACAAAACCACAGGATTGATAAAATGAGTTGGTTTTTGATTCATCATCGCTCATCAACACCAATTGTCGCACATGAGTAAATCGTTTGATCACTCTATCCATCAGTTGCTTACCAATTCCTTGATTTTGATACTTTTTGATGATTAGTATATCTTGTATGTATCCAATACTTGCGTCATCACTAATTACTCGAACTAGACCAATAAGCTGATTGTCATCAAAACAACCAACAACGTACGTTGATTGCGATATTGCCTTAACTAACAATGGCATATCCTTTGTATATTGTGTCCAATTAAGTGCGTGATACAAGTCATGGATTTGCTGCTTTAATAGCTTCGGTTGTTCTTTAAAGTGAATCATTATTTGCTAAACCCATATCGTCCTTTATGTAGTTGAATTTATGATGTTCACAATATTGTTTATTTCATCATCCATTATCACCGTTTTTGTTTCGTCTGTTTTTGCAATCTTTTTAACAATCATTTTATCCATAAACTTTAGCTTGTCAAAATTAAACTCACCACCAACCCAAACAACAAACTGTGCATGATCACGAAGTTCTTCTGAGAAGTTTATTTCAAGCTCTTTTTCGATTTCATTATGTTCATGCATACCAGTGATAAATAAACCTAAACGTTTTTGTAATAAATCCGCTTGATGATGCATTAAAAACTGTTTCACTTCTTTTAAAAGACCACCAATGTATATCGGACCACCAACCACAATCATATCCGCTTCTTTCACTAGTTTTTTTATATCGCTTGGTTGCCGTAAGTTAATCAATACACATTCACCTTGAACTTGTGACTGAATTTTTTTAACAATGTCTTCTGTAAAACCATACTTGCTTGAATATACTAGTACACTTTTCATAGGTCACTCCTTTATTAGCGCATCTTCGATCGCTTTTATATATGCTTTTGAAGTAATGGTTGCTTCACTTACCAAATCCTCTGGTATATCTTGTTTATCAATAATTGCATCAAACAATTGACTCGATACACCATCTCTTACAAATGTAACATCATCCACTACTTCTATTTCTACTATTTTTTCATCTTCTACGGTCACTTTCAATGTGTTTGACCATCGTTTAAATTGAAAAGACCCTTGATAAACACCATCTTCTACACCCTCTAGGTTCCATCCAATTAATGTAACGTCTTCTCCTTCACTTAATCCTTGTGATAAGTAAAATAATCCTCCCGCTATGATTACAATCATAGCGACAAATACAATACCAATAATTTTAAATGCTTTTTTCATTTTCTAACCCTTCACTATGTTTTCAATAACATGTTCAATAAAATAATCAATTAGTCGCTTCTTTTGCTTTTCATTTACTTCTTCTACAATCAACTTAGCAATCAATCCAAAGGTACTCGCTGTAATCATTTGTGCCTTAAGTTCCACTTGATCTTCACTTAAATCTGGTCGGATCTCAACAATCGACTTACCTAACACATTAAGTGCGGGTTTACTTTTAAGTGCGCCCTCAAACATCGATGAAGTATGTTTTAATGCAACAGAAGATGTATTAAGCTGAGCTTTTAGAAACTCATCTTCCATTGATAAAGCAGTAAGTATATAGTTTTTACTCATGTGTTGAAGTTTATCAATCCCTGTTTTTAAAGATTCATCCGCTTCTTTAACCGCTTGAACAATTTTCTGATAGCCATCTTGCATCAATGCATTTTGAATTTCTTGCTTATCTTTAAAGTAGTAATACACTAGTGAAGGAGCATAATCGAGCTTCTTTGCAATCTTTCGAATGGAAAGCTTATTAAAACCTTCTTCATCTGTTACTTCTTTTGCAGCCAATAGAATACTTTTCTTCATGTTTTCTATTTCTTTTTCTCTACGACTCACTGCTTCCCTCCTGAACACTGTACTATTTTTGAACACTGTTCTAAATTAGTATACACAACAATGTTTATTTTGTAAAGAAAAAAACAACTCAATTATTTAATGAGTTGTCTTAAGTTTCTATTATAGATAATCTAATGGATTAACATGTCGTCCATTGATTCTTACTTCAAAATGTAAATGAGATCCAGTACTATAGCCTGTTGATCCTACACCACCAATGGTTTGTCCTACACTAACCTGTTGGCCAACAGACACATTAATTCTAGATAAGTGATAGTAAGCTGTTACTAAACCATTCCCATGATCGATAATAACTCCATTACCACCCATTCCAGTCCAACCTGCTGTAATAACTCGACCATCTGTATAAGCACGCACAGCACTTCCTGATGGTGCGGCAACATCAATTGCATTGTGCATTACACGACGACGTGTAAATGGATCATTACGATAACCAAAGCCACCGGTAAATCGACCATTTACAACTCCAAAGTTGAATCCGCCACTTCCACGAGTCAAAGTTGTTTTTGTACCAATACGAACAACAGCCGTGCTAGGATCGCTAAGTTTAAGCTCATCCACAACGTATGAATCATCTGGATAGCCATTTCTCATCGTGATGTTGTAGGTAACAGCTTTTTCACCTGTAACACCTTGTTCCACCACAACACGTTGGTTTCTAAATAATGAATTATCTTCAATAAATTCTGTCTCATAAGGAATATCTTCAATCTCTGTTGTTTCCATCGTCACCACAACATCGACTTTCGGGACTTCTGACTCAATCATTATTTTATTTCCTGGCCAGATTTTCTCGACATCTAAGTCAGGGTTGTACATCATAATTGTGGAAATTGAAATTTGTTGGTCAATGGCAATCTGCCAAATGCTGTCTCCTTCTTGTACTGTATAATAAACAGATTGTTCTTTTTTCTCGTACAAACGATCTAAAATAGGTTCCATATCATTATACACGTTGTTTACTGTCTGAGCTTCTTCGATTTGTACATCCGCATCAAAATCAACACTCTTAACAACAGCATTTTCTTCTATATTTACTAAATATCGATTTTTATATTGTTCAAGGGTATCTTCAAGTTCTTGTCTATCTTCTACGATCGCCCAAACTTCCCCATCCACTGTAATTTTATACCCCATTAATGGTTCAGGAGCATTTAAGTTAAACACAGGAACAGCACTCATTGCTATACCGACTACTGCTGTTGCGATGATGACAACAGACTTCGTCACACTTTCGAAAATATTCATACGCTCTCTTCCTTAACATGTAATCCGTTAAGGTTGGTCACCTCCACTGTATCTTTATAAAGAATGGATTGTCCACACTCACTGTTGCATTATAACAGATGAAAAAGCATAGCTCAACAATCATAGAAAATTACTTTGAAATTCACTAAAGTTTCACATTTTCTCCCACAATTGAATAAGTTGCACAAAATTCGTTACAAGATTCACAAAAAATGGATTTACAACGTTTTATGTGTCCTATATAATAAACCATGGAATCAGGAGGATTGAATAATGAATAGATTTAGAAAAGCACTTTTTGTATCGCTATTAGTAAGTATTTTCGCATTATCTGGCTGCACTAACAACACTTCAGACATAGAATTGTTAAACACAACCGTTGAAAATCAAGCTACACTAGTTAATGAAATTTGGGGTCATACACAAGAAAAGGTAAATTTACTGTCATCCGAAGAATTAAGTGATAGTGAACTTGCTCAAGTACAAGATGCAACGTATGAAATTGAAACTCGTCGTCTCCGCATCGACACACAAATCACTGCATTAGCTAATGGAAGTGTTGTTGATGGACGTGAACGTGTATCCTTTGAAAAACAACTAGAGGATCATCAAGAACTTATCGAAGAAATTGAAATGATTTGGAATGATATCGCTGCAGATATGACATTAATCTCAGATGCATCTGCTATTGATGAAGATGTTACTGCTGCTTATGAGAACATTGAAAGTCAAATTGAAAATCTAGGTAATGCATTGACAAACTTACACGAAGCACTTACAAACTAAAAGTCGCAAACGCGACTTTTTTTATACCCATTTGTATTTTTGCCATTTATTAGAATGCCAACGAACAAGTAATATCAGTCCTCTAATAATCTCATCAGCCGCAAACCCAATCCAAATTCCAACTAACCCATATCCAAGTACTACACCAAGAATATAAGCTAAACTAACAGAAACTAACCACACCATTACCATTCCCATTACAGCAGAGAAATACACATCCCCTGCTCCTTTCATGGAGTTAACTAACACGATGTTTAATACTCTTCCTTGCTCGACAAAGATATCAATAATAAAAATAGTGCTAGCTAGCGCAATGACTCTAGGATCAGTTGTAAATAGTGTTAAAACTGTAGGACCAAAGACTACTAAAAATAGTGACATACTTAGTGCAATTATACTTGATAGACCTAAATACTTAATAACTACCTTCTTAGCTTCATCAAAGCGACTAGCACCAACAAATCTACCAACCACAATAAGTAGTGCTTGTGATATAGCAATAACGGCTAAGTAAACAAACCAAGCTAAGACTTGAACATATATTCGTGTGTTAATAACGACAACACCAAACAAATTAATCATAGAGAAAATAACAACTTGTCCTAATTGATAAGATAGTGGTTCTAATGCTGTTGGAACACCAATTTTAATCATTTTAGTCATCATTTCTTTAGGCCAAGCTAAAACAGCTTTTAAAGATATTGAAATATTCAATACTTTTGATACGTACCAATAATAAATAACAAACCCTAGTACTCTTGAAAATGCCGTTGACATTGCAACACCACTAACTCCTAGTATAGGTATATTGAATGGTCCAAATAAAAATGCATAGTTTCCTACTACATTAATAACATTCACAAACAAGGAAACCATCATGACTACCTTAGGTCGTCCAAGTGTACGTATCGTCGTCGTAAGCGTTAACCCTAATGCATGAACAAATAAAAATCCACCAACGATGCTCATGTATGCAAATGCATAACTAGCAATGGATGCAGGTACATTTATTAAAGATAGAATATTCTCACCAAAAACCAACAAAGCAATCGATAACAACACAGAAAAAACAAGGTTACCATAAAAAGCAATAGACACAATTAAAGGTATGTCCTTCTCTTTTTTTGCACCCATGCTTTGTGCAATCAAAATACCAACCGCTGATGTTATGATCGTAAACAGTAAACCAATAATTTGAAACAACTGGTTTGCATTACCAACAGCACCTACTGCTAACTCATCAAATCGTCCTAGCATTAAAATATCGATGTTTCCCATCAACATAAAAAGTGCGATTTCGATAAAGATTGGCCAAGCTAATGTAAGTACACCTTGTTTTTGTGTTTGCATCATCCACCCACATTTCTAAATAACATGTACTATTCTACCACTTTACAGTTTGATTTACTATACAAAAAACTAGCCTCACTAGGAGGCCAGTCTGATTACTATTGTTTAACTTTTTTATCTTTTGAGATCAACAACAATAACATTCCTAACAATAATAGAAGCCCGGCAGATACATAGTAACTTGAATCAGACATATCTGCGATTGTTTCTTTGTTTGTAATGGTAAGCTCAACTAAAGTGTTGTTTTCTTTATCGATGACAATAATCATCTCTTCCTCAGCTAATGCATAACCACTTGGAGACTTCGTTTCTTTTAGAGTATACTCTCCAAACAATAGATTACTAAATGTGGCTTGCCCTTTAGCATCGGTTACTACCGTAAAGGTTTGTTGAGTTTTTACATTGGTTAATTCAAACTCTGCACCTTCAAGTACTTTTGACTTATCTTTTTCATCTACTTTTAAAAGATTAATGGTTGTCAATCCATACGATTGTGTAAAATCATCACTATCGCCAAGGATTTCTCCATCTTCATCGGTATAAGTGATTGAAGCAACATTTCTAATGTTACCATTTGATAAATCAGAAGATTTAATGGTGTAGGTAGCCTTTAGTTCTAATACTTCATTAGGCATTAAGTTTAGTGGTTGTATTGATTCACTACTATATGTCGCAATTACATCATTGTTAAAGTCATAATGAATATACTGTATATCTTCTAAATCATTCATCATAATATCGTTAATGACAACATTATACTTGATCATATTGCCACTATTTGTTACTACTATGCGATACAGAATTTGATCATTTTCATTACTAAATTGATCAACTTCGACTCCTTGTTCATTTACCACTACATTGCTTTTATTCAGTGATATATCATACTTTTGATCAGCATCAATCACTGCTTCATCTTCATCTTCTAAAGGTTCATCATTTATATCGGTTGCTGTTACCTTTGCATTGTTTACAATACTTCCTTCTTCAATGTCTTGTTGAGTTACGGTGTATGTACCAACAATAACTAGTACATCATCACTAAGTAATGTAAATCCATCTTGCGTATATGCTATAGCGTTTCCATTAAGAGAAATTGACGTGAATCTTTCAATCATGTCATCCTCTAAGATAACATTACTCAGCGTTGTATTGCCTGTATTTGTAAGGGTAAACTGATACGTGATGATTTCTCCTTTAAAGGAATAGTTTTTTGTGTTGAGTACTTCTTTAACTATACGAATTTCACTTGTCTGATTTACGCCTACACTTTCTTGATCATCATCCTCTACAATTTCTTCACTTGGTTGATTAGGGTTATCTTTATCTTCTGGATTTGCATTAGTGAAAGCTTGGTTGTCGATAAACCCTTGATCTAATATATCTTGTGTTATATCAAGCTTCGCTCTCATAATAAGTGATTGATTTGGCTGCAAAATAACTTCATTGTTTATTGTATTAGCATCGATTACTTCATTATCTTCACCAACAACCACAAAGCTCACATCGTATAAACCTTCAAGTTCATCCACTATACCAACATTATGAAGCGTTATATTACCTGTGTTAGTACTAATCACCTCATACATTAAATATTCTGAAATGTGTTCAACAGCACTTTGGTTTTGTTTTATCACATCTTCTTTTGTATAAATCGTTACTTCTTTACTTAAACTTATTGAAGGATTGTATTCTCCTAAGATAGTTGCTTGATCATCATCTTTCACTTGCTCATCATTTGGTGTAGTACCAATTGCTTGAGCATCGTTTTCAATTATTTGAGCATTGACATCTTTTTGTCTCACCCTATACTCACCAATAGCATAAAGAACATCCTTTGGCTTTAAGTTAACTGGTAAACTTGTATCTACTATGTTTTCTCCATTAATGGATACATACACAAGATCATCAAGTAATTCATCAATTATTCTCACATTTCTAAGTGTTGTGTTGCCAGTATTTTCAACAACAAATCGATATTCAATAAGATCACCAACTTGTGTATAAGGCGATTGATTAACTACCTCTTTTTTAAGCGTTAATGATGAATTTTGATCAGCAACCACATTGGCTTCATCGTCATCTTCTACAGGATCTTCAGGTTGACTTTCTGGATTATTTGGATCTTGTGGATATCCTATACCAGATGCATTGTTTTCAATTACACCATCATCAATATGCTGTTGTGTTATGTTTAACCTCGCAACCATAACTAAAGAATGATTAGGATCGAGTGACACTTGACCATTAACAACATCTGTTTCGATAATATTATCTTGTTCATCTTTTACAACATAGCTTACATCAATTAAATCATCACGATCATCAACGATTTCAACATTGTGTAATGTAATATTCCCACTATTAGTAGCAACAATGGTATACACAACCCACTCATCAAGAGACGCATAGTTAACATCACTATCTTCACTTGTTTTTATTCCGTTAATATCATGTATAACTGCTTCTTTTACAACGCTGATGCTTGGATTAGATTCACCCTCAATAATGGCTTCATCTTCATCCTCAACATCTTCTCCACTTGGTGGTGTTCCTTTAACTGAAGCTGTGTTTACTATTTTTAATGCATTCATATCTTGTTGAGTAACTGCATAAAATGCTCTAGCTATCAATATATCATTTGGTCGCAATACAATGTTGTCTTGATCATCTACAACAACATTATTAATTGTCACATACTCAACATTCTCAATTAAGTCATCGGTAATTACAACATTGCGTAACGTAACATTTCCTGTGTTAGTTACTATAAACTCATACTCAATAATTTCTGATGCACTCGTAAATTTATTCTCATTTTTAACATTTTTGACAATTTCAATCGATGGTTGCTGTGAGCCTGTCACATCTTCATTATCACTATCTACAACATCTTGTCCATTTGGATCAATGCCTTTTACAGAAGCAATGTTTAACACTTCACCTGCATCGATGTCCTTTTGTTGTACTGCATACGTTGCTTGAGCAACCAATACATCTGATGGTCCTAAGGTAATTAGTCCTCCTGCATAAGCAACTCCATTAATGGTTAGGTATTGTAAGTCATTTACTAACTCATCTGTGATTAACACATTAGTTAGTGTTACATTGCCAGTATTTGTGACTGTAAATGTATAGCTGATTATATCGCCTACTTTATCAAATACTTCTTCGGTTGTAGTAGTTTTAACAATTTCTATGGACGGTCTTTGTTCTGCTTCCACAACAACTTCATCTTCTTCTGATTCAATAGGTAAGTTATCTCGATAAGTTGCTTTTGCATTGGCTTTGTTTAGAACTGCACCAGCATCAATATCTTCTTGAGTAACGGCATAATTACCTTCTAAAACTACATAATCTCCTGGTTTTAACACGATTTGTCCATTAACAAGTGATGAAGTTGTTGCATTACCTGCAAAATCAAACACCTTAATGTCAAAAGTACCATCCACAAACTCGTTAATCATCTCATCAATAATTTCTACATTACTCAAATCTTCTTCGCCTGTGTTGGTTGTTGTAATGGTGTATCTAATAATATCTCCAACAGTGTCATACTTTGTTTTTTCACCTAATACTTCACCCTTTTTTTCTAATACAAGCGTTTGAACGTTTTTAACAGTTATATTTATTTCTCTGCTATCATTCACAGTTGTACTATCTAGGACAATTTCTATTGGTTCTTTTAATAAAACATACCCAGTCTCTGTAGTTTTTTCACGTAGTTTATAAGTACGATAGGATAAGTTATCAATTCGTAACATTCCATTTACATCAAACTCTCCCTCTCCAACGATTCGCTCTTCATCATTGATTTCGTAAAATAACTCAAAGGTAGCATTGAGAGCTTGATCAGTAACACTATCCTCTTTATTAATAATTAAACTACCAAGTCTTGTGTTTGCTATGCCACCAGAGAAAGATAATTGATTTGCGGTTAATTCTTCACTTTCAACCGTAGTTTCTTGAATCACATCACCATTAAACGAGGCAGAGTTACTTATCTTACCTGTATTTGTAACGACAACGGTTTTGTATCGAATTACATGAGCAGTGTTCATCTCATATGTTTCATCAAATTTAATTGTTAATACTGTTGCTACATTAGCTTCTAATAAATTGTTATCAATAGTAACTTCATAATTATTCAAAGATACAACTTCTGTTTCTACGCCATTAATCAATTCAAACACTTCAACACTATCTTCTATAAGTACCATGCCAGTACTAATTGTATCAACTAAAATTGCATTGTTTATAATGGATAGACTTTCATTCAAAGTGATTTCCCACTCTATTTCTTCATCAACAAATGCATTGCTGTCCGCTCTTTCAAAAACTTCTTCTTTACTCAAGAAATCATTATACTCTTGATAAGTAACTGTTGCTGAATAGTCAAGTGGTTCACTAGTATCAATAGTGACTGATGCATTGTTGGTGTAGTTTACTCTTGAAAGACTGTCTACCGTCGTTAAAAAAACTACCGCAACTCGTTGATTGTAACCTTCTGCAAAGGTGATTGTCATCGAATCTCCATCCACAACAATAGCATACAAACTACTATCAATCGCTGTTTGTGATAACACTGTTGTCCCATTTGTTTTGACAGTGTATTCAAACAATTGTACAGATTCACTATCAATTTCACCAACGTAACCCAATGTGTCAGAAATCACAACAGGTCCTTCAAGGGTTTGTTCTAAATAGTTGGTATATACTACCCACTCAATCAATCTATCAAATCCACTAACCCACCCATTTATTAGTGTATCTTGATTATTCTTATGTACAAGTCGACCCTCTTTTTTACCACTAAACCAAGCTGCTTCAATAAGTGTGGTTTGTGCTTCTCTAGGTTCATCAAAGGCATTATTATTTACAGTTGTTCCAACAAACTGTGCTTTGTTTTTATAGACTCTGTTTGTTGTAATGTTTTCATCAATTCCATTTTCAAAATCAGGATCGAAAGAGGTTTTATAATCAATTTGAATGATATTGTTGTAAGAACCACTAGTAAATACTATCTTAAATCCATCTTTAAAATCTATTGAACCATCAATATAACTAATTGTGTAATCTGTATCCTTGACCAAAGTAGCTCCTGCAAGTGTAACTAGTACACTATTTTCAACTAAAGTCAGCCCTTTGTTTGGATAAGTGTCAATAATTGTAAGGTCTCGAATTGCTTCTCTTGTAGGTCTAACAACCAATCTCCAACTCATTGTCTTATCACTATAATTGGTTGATCTATGTGATTTGCTAAATGAATTGGAAACTGGACTTGTTGAAGAATCGGTCGAAACTGTTCCAACAATTCCAACACCAGTCATCGATGCGTTATTAACAAAGCTATTAATTGTGAAGTCAGTAATTTCCGTGTTGTAAGTAATGGTATATGTTTGAGTGTTTATGTTACCTAAATCAATCGAAAATGATGATGGTGTCGATGTTATTCCACTATTAAAGTCACCAGTAACATCATCACCTGCTTCATTTTTTATAACTATGGAACCTTCAACCAAAGACACACCTGAAGGTAATTCATCCGATACAACTACACTTCCCAAAGGATGTTTTGCTTCATTAACTTTGATAGTCCATGTTAGTGTTTTATTATCAAACGTGACATTTGATACACTGGTTTTTGATAGCAAAGGTGAACGTGTGATTGAAACTCTATCTACACCACCACCAATAGGTACTTCCTCATTTTTTAGAATTGCGTTGTTTTCAAATTCATTTACAGCTACATAATTACCTGTGTATTCGATTTTTGTGTTATAAGAAATACGATACGCCTTTTCTCCAATATTGCCAAGACTAAATGACACATTTTGGTTGTCAATGGTATAAGACCAGTTTGAAGCACCATAACTATCCCCTGGCTGCCAAACTCCACCAACAAGATTTAATTCAACAACAGTGATTGAATCACTAACAATACTAAGCATTTCATCCATCGTGTCTAACACACTTGCATTAGATAGATTCATGTTGGATTTGTTAATGTCAATAATCCACTGAATTTCATGTTCATCAATCTCTATTGCTCTTTTTTCAACAACATTACTTCTTGTTAAACCACTTACGGTTGCTGTTGCAACTAACGCTGGTTCTTCGCCAAACACGTACTCAGCTGTATTTTCAAAAACCAGTTTTTCGAAGTCATTAAATGTTGTATCATATACCAAACGATACCCCGAATATGCTAGGATCTCAGGAATTGTTACCGTAAAATCTGAATTTCCAACTACAACAGCATCACTAGTAAGCGATTGTTGTTGATCATCTAATACATGCACGCTACCATCCAAGCCTAAAGTAAATGGAATCAAAACAAAACTATTAATATCAAGATTTAATCCAGCATCAAATGCATCACGAATAAACCCATTTCTAGGAAGCTGGCTATTATTATATATATCTACAGTCCAAACAATCGTATTTGCATCCAAATAGGAGTCAGGTACACCAACCTTATCTATTGTTTTTGATGTGTTGGTAGGTTTAACGACAACACTAATTTCTTTATTTACTGAATCGTTAAAAGAAATTACTTGACGAACATTTTGTGAGAAATATTCCAAATTCAAGTCAAACTCAAACTCAACAAACCCTAACTCAACATCTAAGTCTTCAATGTTTTCATTATACACAAATTCAAGCAAGTTCGTATCTTTGCTTAATGTGTAAGTACCTACATTCACCAGGTCATCATTAACAGTAACTACTAAATTACCTGAATAATCGTTAAGTGCAATAAATGCTTCTGGAACTGTTATTCTTGAAAAATCACCCGCAACTGCGGTATGATCTTTCATTTCCCAATTATAGCGAAGAGACACCTGTGTATCATCTTCAATCTCAATAAACGGGTTGTCTTCAACATCAACGCCATCCACTTTAAAAAACTCAAGTGTGAATATGTTCTCAATTTCCTTGTTTTCATTTGCTTGTACAAAAATCAAGCTGCTAATTGGTGAAAATACATCAAGCAAAAGCATAAAAATAGCAAGCAAGGTAATTATGTAATTCTTTTTCATGGCCCCTCCTAAGTTTACAGACGCAAAAACGTCAAAAAAAAAAACAGATAACTATATCTTATCTATCTTTTTATAGTATTCAAATAGCATAAAAAGGTTAATTTTGCATGATTAGTAGCAAATGACGACTAGAATCGTTTTCTTTTGCGGTATTCATGTGGTGTAAAAGATAACTTATCTTTAAACACTTTATAGAAAAATTGCTTGTTTGTATATCCAACTTGCTGAGAAATATCTGCTATCGAATCATCTGATTCAATTAATAACTGAGCAGCCTTGTTAATACGAACTTCTTTTAAATACTCAGTAAACGTTGTTCCCGTCATCTCTTTTATCAAGCGATTAAAGTAATCTTCTGAATAATTGAAATTTTCGCTTAAATTTGATAAAGAAACGAACTGATGATGTTTGTTTATATATAAAGCTACTTTGTTAAACATTCTTTGCTTTTTCTCATCACGTTGAACAAGTTGTATTTTCGATTCATCTTTTAGCAATAACGTTAACAATCGTTTATAAAGACCTAAAATGACAAAATCATACCCTGAATCTTTTGATGAAAATTCTTTCATGATACTCTCTAATAAAAACTCAAATCCTTGATGTCGATCAAGCAAGTTTAATTGGATGTATGAGCCTACTTCACTGTTGTTTAACAATGCGAGTTGTACAAATTGATTGGAGTGTTCATTAAGCTGTAATGGATAGAGAAGAAATCGCAATATAACATCATTTACACCTAAAAATAAAACAACACACTTAGAATCATTTATATACTCAGAATGTAACACTCCTTTATCCATCATAAGAACTGTTTTTTCAGGATACACTTCGACGATTCCTTCAATTTTTAGCTTTAACTCCCCTTTGTATACATAAATGACTTCAATATGAGAATTCCTATGATAAGGCGTGACAATATCATTACCTTGAATGTATTTTTCTTCCATTCCTATCATTTCAATATGTGTTTGACGATCTTCCTTTTTTGGCATACTCAAAATCATTTCGTCTGATTCTTTATTTAAGTAACTGACCCCCACTTTCGCAATACCATCTTCAATAACCCATCTCGTAAAAAATAGTGCATCTGAAACAATAAGATGTTGGCCCATTTCGAATCGAATGTTCTGACCTTCTTTTTTTAACTCAAACAATTCTGTTGTTAGTAACATGGGTTCAACTTCAGTAAATGTGTTAATCAACTTTTCTAGCATAGGTGGCCTCCTTAAACTACTTTCATTTATCTAATCATTATCTTAATAAAGTGTCAATAAAAAAAGAGTACACAAGAAAAAAGAGTACCCAGAGGTACTCACAATATCATAGCTAACAACTAAATTATCGTTTTGCAATTGCTTCAATTAGTTTTGGCAAATATTCTGGTAGATCAGGTGGACGACGTCCAGAAATTAAATTATCATCCACAACCACTGCTTCATTAACCCAAGTTGCTCCAGCATGCATTAAATCATGTTTAATACCTGGTGTACTTGTGACTGTTCTTCCTTTAAGAATATCAGCCGATGATAACACCCATCCAGCATGACAAATCATCCCTATAACTTTGTTGTTGTCATTCATGTATCGAGTCCATTCTAATACTTCATCATAACGACGAAGTTTATCCGGTGCCCAACCTCCAGGAATTAAAAACGCATCATAGCTTGTGATGTCTACATCCTTAAAACTCAAGTCTGCATCAACGGATAAGCCAAACTTACCTTTGTAAGTCTTTTTGTCTGGACCAGCAACCTCTACGGTTGCTCCTGCTTCTTTTAAACGCAACATTGGATAAAATAACTCTAAATCATCATAATCTTCTGAAACAATTGACAATACTTTTTTACCTTTTAAATTCATAATTGCCTCCTTAATCTAACAATATCATATTTTAAGATTCTTATAAAAGAAAGTACTCTATAACTATATATGCATAATTGTGATACTATATTTTTATATCAAAAGCTAGGAGAACCACCTATGAGTGTACAATTTAATATTTTAAGCATTATTTTAGGACTTAGCACGCTGTTGTGCTTTTTGTTGTCGTTAGCTTTATTACGTAGAAGTATGTTTACTTCTTTGCTATTTAATTCAATAAGTTTACTTTCAGCTATCTTTTCTGTTTTGTTTCAGATCGGTTCAACAAATGAGCTAGTCAAAGTTTCTGATTGGAGTGCAATTATTGACACTCACAATGCCATTTGGATAGTTTCATTATTGTTTGTACTTGTTGTATTTTTGCTTCAAATTATTTACGTATTTACTTTAAGAAAACATGTTTAGTTAACTTTTATTATAATAACCTAATTTTCACTGTATGTTCATTGAAATTACCCTTTATCTATCATAGCGTTTACATGTAGGCAAAGGAGGTATATTTATGCCAACAAAAATTTTAATGGTTGGAAGTATAATGATGGATTCTATTTATCAAGTGGACCGTGCTCTTGAACTTGGTGAAAGTGTCCTAGGTGAAGTAATTGGTACCGCATGTGGTGGTAAAGGATCCAACGCAGCGGTTGCCGCAGCTCGTTTAGGGGCAAAAGTTTCAGTATTTGGAACTCTTGGTCAAGATGCTAATGGTGAAGAATTAGACGCTATGCTATCTTCAGAAGGTATTAATACCAAGGGATTAAAGAAAAAAGAAGGATCAGCAAGTGGTACAGTTGTTATTATCTTAGAAAAAGGTGGTAAAAATCGTCTTGTCATTTGTCCAGGTGCCAACATGGAAACAACTCCAGAAGGACTTGAAGAAGTGTTCAAAGATGACTTTGATGCCTTGCTCTTACAGTTGGAAATCCCACTTGAAGCAAACATTGCCGCTGTCAAACTAGCGCAAAAACATGGTGTTATGACTGTATTAGATGCAGGTCCAGCTCAAGAGTATCCTTTAGAAGAATTAAAAGGATTAACAATCTTATCTCCAAATGAAACTGAAACAAAAGCATTAACTGGTATTTATCCTGCAGATCACAAAACATGTAGAGAAGCTGCAGAAATACTTGCAAAAAGAAATGAATGTGAGTTTGTTGTATTAAAACTTGGAGAAAACGGTTCTTACATTTATGGAAACGGAATTGATGAAATGATTCCTCCATTTAAAGTAGAAGCTGTTGATCCAACTGCTGCTGGAGATGCCTTTACTGGAGCTCTTGCGAATAAATATGCAGAAACAAAAGATATTGTTGCATCTGCTAAATACGCAAATGCCGTTGGAGCATTAAGTACGTTAAAGATTGGTGCTCAACCATCATTACCAACAGATAAAGAAGTTGACGAGTTTATTAAGTCATATCAATAGAAGCCTTAAACCTCATGTAAAAATGAGGTTTTACTTTGTGTTTATTTTTAGATTTTCACATCTAATTAATAATGATATGCAAATTAAAATCAATTAAACCCTTTAAATAAAGGGTTTAATTGTGTTTTTTATATATTAAATGATTTGTTATTTTCTGTGAGCATCACACTTTACTTTACCGTTTTAAAGCGTTATAGTGTACCTATAATTTGATAAGCAAATTATGAGGATGAAAATTACATGAAGAAAATTTTAGGATTAGTATTGAGTTTATTTTTACTACTTATGGCTCCGGTTTCCGCAGAAGAACAAGATATTGTTGATATCGCTGTTGGAAATGAAGACTTCTCCATTTTGGTTGAAGCACTGACAGAAGCTAATTTAGTAACAACTCTACAAGGTGAAGGACCATTTACAGTCTTTGCACCAACCAATGCTGCATTTGCTGCATTACTAGATGATCTAGGAGTTACAAAAGAACAACTTCTAGCTCGTGAAGATTTAGCAGACATCTTGCTCTACCACGTTGTAGCTGGAAAAGTTATGAGTACTGATTTAGAAGATGGTATGACACCTGCAACAGTCAATGGTGCTACTATAACTGTATCCATTGAAGGTGAAACAGTAATGATTAATGAAAGCACTGTTACTACTGCAAATGTTGAGGCTTCTAATGGTGTTATTCACATTATTGACAAAGTATTATTACCACCAACTGAAGAAGTAGAAGAGTTTTATTTTGACACAGTTGTTGATATCGCTGTTGGAAATGAAGACTTCTCCATTTTAGTTGAAGCACTGACAGAAGCTAATTTAGTAACAACACTATAAGGTGAAGGACCATTTACAGTCTTTGCACCAACCAATGCTGCATTTGCTGCATTACTAGATGATCTAGGAGTTACAAAAGAACAACTTCTAGCTCGTGAAGATTTAGCAGACATCTTGCTCTACCACGTTGTAGCTGGAAAAGTTATGAGTACTGATTTAGAAGATGGTATGACACCTGCAACAGTCAATGGTGCTACTATAACTGTATCCATTGAAGGTGAAACAGTAATGATTAATGAAAGCACTGTTACTACTGCAAATGTTGAGGCTTCTAATGGTGTTATTCACATTATTGACAAAGTATTATTACCACCAACTGAAGAAGTAGAAGAGTTTTATTTTGACACAGTTGTTGATATCGCATTATCTGATGATGACAACTTCAGTATCCTAGTTGCAGCACTTACAAAAGCTGATTTAGTTGGTGCATTACAAGGCGAAGGTCCATTTACAGTATTTGCTCCAACAAATGCAGCATTTGCAGCTTTATTAGAAGCTCTTGATATCACTGCAGAACAACTTCTTGATCAACCAGATCTTGATAAAATTCTACTTTACCACGTTGTAAGTGGTCGTGTATTATCAACTGATCTAAGTGAAGGTATGACACCTGAAACATTAAATGGTGAAACTATTACTATCTCTTTAGATGGTGGAGTATTCATTAATGACTCTGAAGTAGTTATCGCTGACTTACAAGCTGCTAATGGGGTTGTACACGTTATTGATGCAGTATTAGTACCTGAAAACATTGAACTAGTATTACCTGAAGCAGAAGAAGATGAAGAAATCCTTATCGTTGATACCTCCGATAACAATATGATCGGTTGGATTATTCTAACTCTATCTCTAGGTGCTGGTTTAGTTATTATCTCACAACCAAAACTTAAAAAAGAATCATAATTAACATTTGACCCGAAATAATCGGTTCTTTTTTATTGGTCGAAATTTGTCGCTTTACACAAATAAAGCATTCCTGTATAATTGGTTTCAAATAAATCAATGATTGGAAAATAGTAGTTACGTAAGTTGTAAGTAGAGAGTCAACGGTTGGTGAAAGTTGATTACAAACATGTAATGAATGGGTCCATGAGAGCAAGGCGAAGTTAGTAGCCAAGTGTAAATTTTGATTTTATTTTGCACTAACTTTAAGCGCTACGTTACACTAATCGAACATTAAAAAAGACTATTTCGCTCAGAAAATAGTCTTTTTTATTACTTATTTTATTCCAATGACTAAAGTATCTCGTGCAGCTTCAACTACTTCGGTCGTGATAGTTTCAAGGTTATTGATTTCCAATATCCTTTCGATTTGGGTGAAGATTCGTTGGATAAGCCGAAAATTTCCACTGGTAATTTTAATAATACTAATGACGGCTTCATAATTAGCAAAATCTTCCAGTTGGACAGATAATCCTAACTCTTCCCATTTGTATTCCAGAATATGATGGATTTCGTCTTTACTCAATCTATCAAATTCATGGGCAAAACCTATTCTCGAGTAGAGTTGAGGATAACGAGCCAATCGCTTTTCTATACCCGGCATTCCAATAAAGATCATAGCCACATCTTTTTGGTCATAAATATCTCTTAGTTGTTCTAAATGCTGTACTTTTAATCGATCTATTTCGTCAATAATAATGAGATCAATTTCTTCATACGCATTCGTTGAGTATTTTTCTACTGCTCCTAACTGAAGAACTCTATACATACTTTTAACCATACCCATTTTACCACCGATCATATCGATTTCATTCGTCATTTTAGTCGCCCGTATGGCTGGAGCGGTGTAAAATATTGTTTTCGCTTCAAGGATTTTTTCATCTGCATTCATTCCGATTTCTTCCGATTTTTTGTAATCAATTTGTTTTTCGACCCAATTCCAATTTGAATATTGCTTAGCGGATAAAGTTTTCCCAACTCCGGGTAATCCATAACAAATTCCGATATATTTGTATTTGATACATGCCTGACAAAATTCTACAAAGCGTTTATATTCTTTTGTTTCAATAAAATAGGGTGTTTTATTCATTGTAATACCTCTTAATTTCTGACTTCTTAGAATCTTTTTTGTTTACAGGATTATCTAACTCTTTCTTCTTAGTTGAAATAAGTTCTTCCGCAATATTATTTCCAGAATGGAGCTGATTTTCAAGATTTTTCCGTGCTTTATTACGTGCCGCAACAATCTCTTTTAAATCGACTTCGTAATCAGAAATTTCAGGAGAAATTGCCGTACATAAATATTGGTCTTTGTAAAATACACGAATCTCAGCAATATCTCTTGGATCATATCTAATGATAACAGTTTCACCTACATAAGCTGCTAAATTGGTGTCAATATATCTTAAACCTTGGAAGTGAATTCCATCAGAATGAACTTTTCTTGGCTTTGCAACATTTAATAACAATAAATCTAAACTTTCTAGACTATCTGGTAGATGAGGAAGAAATCCTGAATTATTCCACATCTTTATAGGTTCCTGTTTTGTAGTGCCATGCACTCTATGGTGATAGTCATATATAATAAAATGCGCTAATTTCTCATCAAGCTCTTTTATCGTAAGAAGATTTGAAGTATTTTGATTCCCAATGTAACCTGGTAAATCTTGCGAAAATAATTGATTAATTGTTAAAAAGAAGCGTTCTATTTTCCCCCGTCCTCTTGGCATACCTACCGTAGAAAAAATAAGATTGATTTTTAAATCAATTGCGACTTGCTCCAAATGATTTGAAGTGAAATCACTTCCGTGATCGGTATAGAAAGTTTCAGGTATACCACATATTTGCCAATCAGAGTTGCTTTTTTTCCATATTGCTTGGTGTAAGACTAAAGAAGTTTGAATAGCAGAAGGATCTTGAAAACTAAGGAAATACCCTGCAACTGCTCGGCTATAATCATCTAAAATAATTGTTAACCATGGCCTCTCAGGCTTTCCTTTTTCGTTTAAAACAAGGATATCCAAGGGAGTGTGGTCAGCCTGCCATATTTCATTGGGATAATAAGACTCACGACGATAAACCAAATCATAATTATTTTGATATTCTTTTTTTCCTTTATGAGCAAGTTCCTTTAATTGTGGCGACAGATTTTTAGCAATCGCATATACTTGATTGTAACTAGGCGGGGCCCAATTTTTCTTTTTACAAATTTTACAGACTTTCCGATGAATAGAAGTTAAGGTGTTTTTTTTGTTTTCAAATATAAGCTTTTTAATTTCTTCTTGTACATTTTCTTCTACTTTAAAGCTTCCTGAATCCGAGCGCTTTCTTCGGATCAATCCTTTCAACCCTGATTGTTGATATTGATTTACCCAATGGTATAAAGTTCTTTTTGGAACCCCTGATTCTTCAGCAATATTACTCAAACTTTCTTCATGCTTAAGATAAGGGGCAATCACTTGATATTTATCCATCGCATTTTGTCTTAGTTCTTCTGAATATGAAGTTAATGGAGGAAGTTCTTGGTTCATGAGAACACCTCTTTCCCACGATTAAATAAAATTAATCGTCAATTTTTATCTATCTAAGTAACGATAAAGCGTTGACTTGCTGATTCCTGTCATCTCAACAATTTCTTTCACACTATATTCCTCACTTTTATACAATTTTATTGCTCGTTCAATATCTCGTTGGTTCACAGGAGGACGCCCGCCTTTTCGCCCTCTAGCTCGAGCACTTTTTAAACCTTCTTTTGTGCGTTCAACAATCAAATCTCGTTCAAATTGACTAAATGCTTGAAACACAGTCATCATAAGTCGCCCTTGGGGAGTGGCCGTATCAAAATTCTCTTTTAAGCTGATCAACTTTACATTATGTTCTTCAAAGTAATTTACAAGATCAATTAAATCTTTTGTGCTGCGCCCCAAACGAGAGAAGCTTTCCACGATAACTGTATCATCTGGACGCAATTTATCTTTCAGCCGATTTAATTGCGGACGGTTAGCTTTGGTTCCCGTCATTTTTTCAGTCAGTATTTCGTTGCAGTTATGTTCATTGAGCAAATCCATCTGACGAGACAATTCTTGTGATCGTGTACTTACCCTTGCATACCCATATACATACCCACTCATAATCCTCTTCCTTCTCTATTTTGATTTTCTCAATTGTATCATAAAGGGTGGGTGAAGATACGTAGATAAAAAGCAAAGTTTTGGCACTAAAAAACCCTTCTTCTAGTCTATAAAAGTTGTTATTTAAAATCGTCCCATAATCGATTGTTTTTGAGACAAAGTAATTTATAAAAAATATGCCTCTAACGTTTTTAGAACGTTAAAGGCATATTAACTTCAGACAGTTATTACTATAGCCTAGCTTTATGGGTTTTGATAGAATTAATTAGATTTTAATAAACGAAGTCCATTCAGAATAACGACCAACGTACTTCCTTCATGAATAATGACACTAATTGCAATATCCGTCAAACCTAAGAAACTAGCAATAATTAAAAAGACAACAACGGCCATTGAGAAAAAAATATTTTGCCAAATGACACGATTCATTTTGGTTGCAATATTATGAGATTGTACCAATTTGGATAAATTATTCTGCATTAAAACCAAATCAGACACTTCTACTGCTACATCTGTTCCGTCCCCCATGGCAATACCTACATCTGCATTAACAAGGGCAGGGGCATCATTTACACCATCACCCACCATTGCTGTTACGCCGTATTTCTCTTTTTGCTCGTCTATAATTCGAGATTTATCTTCTGGCATGACATTCGCGATTACTTCATCTATTCCTAATTGTTCTGCAACTGCTTTTCCTGTCATTTCTGAGTCACCAGTAATTAAAGTGGTGTGAATCCCAAGGCCCTTAAAGTAATCAATGGTTGCTTTAGCTTCTTCATTTGGAATATCCATTAAAGAAATTAGCCCAATAACTTTCTCGTCTTCGGATACATAGACCACTGTTTTTCCCTCCGAAGCCCATTCGTCATTTAAGCTCGAGAACTCTTCTGCCACATTAGCAAATGAAGTGGGTTTTCCAATCCGATAATTTCTTCCGTTATAATCTCCCGTCAACCCTTTACCAATCTGATTTTCTACTTCAATGGTAAGCTTATTTTTTTGTTCAAACTTTCTTAGAATGGCATCTGCTAAAGGGTGATTGGATTCTTTTTCAAGAGCCACTACGATATCAATAATATTTTCTTCATTCACAGAATCGGCAAAATAATAATTGGTTACTTCTGGTTTTCCTTTGGTCAAAGTTCCCGTCTTATCAAACGCAATTGCTTGAGTATCAGCTAATTGAGACAGATAAGAACTACCTTTTGAAAGGACACCTTTTTTGGCCAGGTTAGAGGTTGTTGATAAGGTTACCGATACGGTAGCTGCTGCTAAAGCACAGGGTGAAGCTGCAACTAAAAGAACCAATCCCCTATAAATACTTTGTGACCATGTCCAATCAAGTAGAACAGGAGCCAATAACACGAACAGGGGAATGGCAATTAAAACAACTGTGACGTATTTCGGTTCGAATTTTTGGATAATACTCGCAGCTTTTGTTTGATTATCTTGGTTCTGGTTCACTAATTGTAAAATTTTTGAAAATACTGTATCTTCGTTTTCTTTGGTGACTTCCATTGTAAACGTGCCTGTCCCATTAATCGTACTCCCAAAAACGGTATCTCCTTTTGTTTTTTCATTGGGTATACTTTCACCATTAATAGACGATTCATCAATGGAAGTAGAGCCAGATAAAATGACTCCATCAATGGGTACTTGGTCACCGTTTAGTACTTGAAGTTGGTCCCCAACTGTTAATTCACTGACGTCAACAATCTTTGTATTCCCATCAGGCAAAATTAACCGAGCAGTTGTTGGGTTCATTTCGAGTAATTTCGTTATTTCTCGTCTACTTCTTCCTTCAGCGTAATCTTCCAGGAAATGTGCGCCTGAAAAAATGAGAATCAACAACGTTCCTTCCCAAAAATTCCCTATCGCTGAAGCTCCTATAGCCGCTAATCCCATTAAAATATGAGAATTAGGCGTAAACTTATTATTTGCTTTTGTATTCTCAATTGTCTCTCCAAGACCTTCCAGAACAATGACATGATAGCCCGCACTAATTGTGGCGAGTGAGAACATGATGTTTTTAATTAATTGATATTCTCCACTTAAGAACAATGCAACAATTGCCAATGCCAAACCAATAAAGTATAGAATAATAGGCATCTTCCCGTGATTGTGATCATGGTCGTGGTTATGTTTCTCTTTTTCCTGTGAATGTTGCTCTTTGGTAGTTTCCATTTCTATCACCTTTCTATTAAATTTCTTTGATTTTTGTTGACTTTTTTTGTGCCTTGCAAATTCTGAGCTCGTTTGTTTGCTTAAGTAAGGCAAGGATTCATATGGTTTGGGCTTATCCAGTCTCCATCTCCTTTTATTTGTAAATCGGAATGATTATGATTTACAAATGAAGTTACATTCATATGTTTACAAAATCATATTAACTCACTGTATGAGTTTTGTCAAGACAAGATGCTTCTTATTCAAATGGACTACTATTGCTGATACAAAAGTCTTAATTTTGTCTATAAACAAAAAACTAGCATCGTTTTACTCATGTGGTATTATATATATGAATGGAAAATCATGTGAGAGGAATAAGAGCATATGGATACATCAACAACTTCGCCAATCAATAAAGAGAAGATCCAATCAATAAGCAAAGTATTCAAAGTGATTAGTGACCCTACACGCTTGTCAATTCTCTTTCTTTTACAGAAAGAAGAGCTCAGTGTTGGAAACATTGTGCTTGCATTGGATATAGAACAGTCCGCGATTTCACACCAACTAAAAATATTGAAAGATTCACGTTTAGTGAAGGCAAGAAGAGAAGGGAAAAGCATGGTTTACAGTCTTGATGATCTTCATGTTTTCAGTATTCTCGAACAAGTCTTAACTCATATCAATGAACAAGAACAATAAAAGCTAATAAGGTATAAAACTAAATCGAGGTTTTTAAAATTTCAAAGTCAGAGAAACAAGAAAATCACTCGCACCAAAATCAATCGAATAAGAATATTAAAATTGCTTTTTTCATCAACTTTATTTTTTCCATGATTGAATTTTTCTTTGGGTCTCTTTTCAATAGTGTGTCAATTATGTCCGACGCCGTTCATGATTTAGGAGATTCCATTTCTATTGGATTCGCTTGGTTTTTCCAGGGGTACTCAGAAAAGCAGCAAGATGAACAGTTCACTTTTGGTTATAACCGCTTTTCATTATTAGGGGCGTTGATAACTGGAGTAGTACTGATCGGCGGCTCATTTTTTATGATTTACCGAAGTATCCCACGTTTGATTGATCCGCAACCGGTTAATTACAGTGGCATGTTTTGGCTTTCACTCGTGGCTATTGGATTGAATGGATATGCGGCTTGGATTCTAAGCAAAGGGTCATCTAAAAACGAAGGCATGTTGAACCTGCATATGCTAGAAGATGTATTAGGGTGGATTGGGGTCTTGGTTGTGAGTATTGTAATGAACTTTACCGAGGCTTATCGATTGGATCCAATCTTATCGATTTCGATAGCACTCTATATCCTCTATAAAACTGTACCTGAATTTTTCAGTACAATGAAAATTTTATTGAACGGTTCGCCGGAAAATGTAAACGTAGAGAACCTGGCGAACTCCATTAACAATATTCCTGCTGTAAAGGACCTCTCTCATTTTCACATTTGGTCACTGGACGGAGAAGAAAATGCCCTTATCGTTACGGTTCTTATAGACTCTTCCGATATAAACAAGACTAGGGAAATCAAAGAAGAAATTGCAGAGCTTGCCCATACATCGGGTGTAAAGAATCATATCACAATAGAAATAACTACAAGTAAAGACGAACTGGAAAAAGGGTATGCTTATGGCAGTTAAAGTATTTATATATTGAAAAAAGGACTATTTTAAATCGAGTAGGAGACTAGTCAATTAATGGCTAGTCTCCTACTCGATTTATTAGTGCAAAGCACCCCTTAAATTTAATGCAAAATAAAATTACAATTTACACCAAGACGGAAGCTGACCGTTATCTGACAGCACGAGTATGATAGTACTTGATAAAGATATCGCTTTTGCGATAAGTAGGATGGCACCGCAACCGCACCCATTGCTCCTATAGCAGTGGGTGCTTTTTGTATTCTCTATCACGATGAAAGGAACATGATTATGAAAACAAAAGAAATAGTATTTGCAGCCTTGATGCTTGCGGTTGGTATGGTGCTTCACGCGATTACACCACCAATTTTCGGAGGAGTTAAACCAGATTTTTTACTAGCTAGTATGTTTATTGCCATCGTTAGTCAACCAAAACTTGCTAACACCTTTTTAATAGGTACAGTCGCTGGTATTTTAGCGGCAATGACAACTGGTTTTCCTGGGGGTCAAATCCCAAACATTATTGATAAACTAATTAGTGCTTATTTTGTCTTATTCATTATCACCTTATTAAAAAATCAGTTGAAACCACTAATTATTGGAGCACTAGGTTTTGTAGCTACCATCGTTAGTGGCATTGCCTTTTTATCGAGTGCTTTAGTCATCGTTGGGTTACCGGCCCCTTTGAGTGCATTGTTTGTGGCTGTTGTATTACCTACAGCAATAGCAAACACCTTTGTAACGTATGCGTTCTATAAAGTTTATGTAGTACTGTATCAGCGATCAACTTCATTTGTAAAAGCAACCTAACTAAAAAGAGCCTTAGCGCTCTTTTCTTTTTGACTTTAACGTTAACGATAATCGACCTTCTGTTTTGTTTATTATCCTTTTAAAGTTTGGAGTATGTAAATACACAGATAAAGCAAACACACAAATTGAGATCAGTGTTTCTAAAACACCAAAAGACATAATAAGTGTTAGCACAACTAATAAAAACATTAGTATAACAGCACTTAATGCTACATAATCTATTAGCAATGTTAATAGTATTAACAGAACAATCGCCCCCACACCTAAAAGTGGTTGAATACCTAAAAGTGCACCAAGTAAAGTTGCAGTTCCTTTACCACCTTTAAAGTTCATGTAAAAAGGAAATATGTGCCCTAGCATTACACTAGCTGTACTAATATAAAGAAGTACAGTGTGCTCACTTAAGCTTGCTGAAAAAAGAACTCGCGTTAACACAATAGCCACAACACCCTTTAAAACATCAACTATCGCAACATAAAGCCCAAACTTAAAACCAACGGAGCTTAATGCATTGCTTGCCCCTGCATTTCCATGTCCAAGTGTTCGAATATCGATTTTATAAAGCAACTTCCCTAATAAATAAGAAGCTTGCATATTCCCTAGTAAATAACCAATGACTATTGTTAAAAGTATCTCTTTCATCATTTTTCTCCAAAATCATTTCTATTATATCAGTGTACTTAAAAAAGACAAACACAAAGTGTAAATCTTAACAATTTCTCATGGTATAATACATTTATTAGACATGAGAAAGGATCGTTTATGAAACAGTTCGAATCATTTGAAGAAGTATTTGAATCACTTACAAACAATCAAATTGTTATGTTTTATTCACCCTTTCCAACGTTTTGTTATGCTAACCATAATAAAATAACACTCATTAGTAAATCAAGTCATTTTATTGTTTCTACTGAAGTGTTTACTCAATTATATTGTGAAGAAATATTTTATTTGTATGAAAATGAACAAGTTAATGATATTGACAATGATAAAGATGATGAATATTATGGACTGAGGTATCAATGATGCAAGAATACTTTATTGTATATTTCTTTATCATCAACTTGATGTTGTTTACTCTTATGCTTGTAGACAAACTCAAAGCGAAACACCATAAACATAGAATAAGCGAATCCACTCTTTGGATGATTGCCATTCTTGGGGGTGCTTTTGGTGGTATGATGGCGATGCATATATTCAAGCATAAAAACCGTAAAACGAAATTCATTATAGGATTTCCTAGTTTACTTGTTTTACATTTAGTATTATCACTATTGCTTTTATAACTTATTAAAGGAGACCACTTATGACTGATTTTTTTATGTTTATTCCATTGTTTGCGTTTCTGTCTATTTTTATCATTCCCCTAGTAATTGGGTTTTATGTGTATAAGGATGCTCAACAACGTGGTATGAACGCCTTATTATGGACGTTAATCGCTGTATTTGTTCCTAGTTTTATTGGATTTATTATTTATCTTGTCGTCCGTGCAGATTATGGTGGTTTACGATGTGCTCGATGCAACTCTGTCGTGTCTAAAGATTTTGCTTCTTGTCCTAATTGTGGTGTTCATCTAAAAGCAGCTTGTGAGAGTTGCAATCAAGTATTAGAATCCCATTGGAAAGTGTGCCCATCATGCTCACAGCCAGTGCATCATACACAAACGATAAGCGCCCCTATCAAAGAAAACGATAAAGGGTTGGTAAAAGTAATTGTGTTTATTGTGCTATTCCCACTAATTCTTTTTATAATCATGATACTTTCTGCAATTGTTTATTCAATGTAAAAAACATGGCCTACACCATGTTTTCTTTTTACTTTCTTGTAAATACCATTGCTTCTTTAAATGGTTGTGAGTCGATATCAAACAACTCTAAAATGGTAAATGCAAATGCAGGTACTGTACCTACTCCTCTACTTGTAATAATATTTTGATCAAGAACAACTTCTTTGTTTAAATAATGTGAATCTTTAAAATGATCCTCCATCATAGAAGGATGTGAAGTAACTTTTTTATCTTTTAATACGCCTGCTTTTTCAAGCACGATAGGTGCTGCACAAATAGCAGCCAACCACTTTTTTTGGTTATAAAAATCTTGTATTATTTGGAGTACTCTACCATCTGCCATTAAGTTGTTTGTCCCTGGTTGGCCTCCTGGTAAAAATATCATATCATAATCATCAAAGTTATCTTGCCAACCTTTATCAGCAACAACTTCAATACCATGGGAGCCAACAACATGTTTGTCTTTGATCGAAATCATATCAACAGTAATGTTTGCTCTTCTTAAAATATCCACTGTTTGTAAAGCTTCAGTTTCTTCAAAGCCATCTGCTAAAAAACACGCTACTTTTTTCATCTATTCCCCTCCTTTTTAATAATATTGTATCAAAATTAAAGCACTTTTTTCTATAATTTTGCAATCATCGTTAACTTCTATCGAACTATTTAATCATCCACTTAATCTAATTAATAAAAAACTTATTCAATGTCTCCTATTATTGATATCATGGTCATTTATCAAACTTTTCATGTTAACGATTTGTCGTATTTATTCACTTTGTTATTTATCCTATAGGATAATCATTAAAAAAAAGACTATTCTAATGCTTGATTAGGATAATCATCTTTTAATGTATCAATGATCGGATCATGGAATCTTGATAGTAACTTTAATGATACCATTGCACCAATGATGGCAAACAACATGTCGTATTGTGTATCCCACATATCACCTTGTAAATCAAGGATATACTCTTTTGGTTGATTGGAAATAACAGTTGCCGCAAACTCTAGTAACTCATAAAATGCACTAAAGGCTAAGGCCATGCAAACTAAAATAAAATTCAATGCTTTGTTTCGTTGTAAATACCCTTTTCGTATAAAATACTCTTTCATTATTAACACAGGCACAAAACCTTGAGCAAAATGACCCACACGATCATAATGATTACGTGATAAATCAAACACATCTTTTATCCATTCAAACAATGGATTGTATGTGTATGTGTATTTTGCTCCAATTAATAATATAATCGCCCAAATCAAACCAAAAAAGTACACAAATGTTGAATACTTAAATTTCTTAGACGTAATCATAAACACAAGTGAAACAAGAATGACTGGTAATGATAAGAGTGTCCACCCAAAAGTATCGTAGTGGCCAATGTATGACCAAATCAAAACTAGCACCCCAATAAGTATAAACAATTTATTTAGTTTTTCGTTATGTGCCATAGTATATTCTCGTTTCTATTTTCATCTATTATACTTATAAGATTCACATTTGAAAAGATTACGAAAAAAATGCAAACAATCACAAATTATACTGTTAGTGTATCTACCATTTCTTTCACTTTCTTTTTATCAACATACACCAGTGAAACACCATCCACAATCTTTGTGCTTTTGCAGCTACTATGAACTTGCAAACAACCTGTTTGTGATAAAATATCCAACACATTTTCTGCTCGCACTCCACCACCTATCAGCACTTCAATTGGTTTGTTTTGATTGATCAATGTGCGTAAGTTTTCTAGTTTAGTGATTGCATCAAAATGAAAGCCACCTTCAGTTAAAACACGATCGACATTTGCATCAACTAAATCATCAAACGCTTTGAAAATATCTGGTGTATGGTCAAACGCTTTATGAAAGATTGCTTGTTTTTTATAATGATGCACTAAGTCAACCATCTTTTTTGTTAGTGCTTTGTCTATTTTATGTTCTTTATCTAAAAAACCAAACACAATACCATCCACTCCTGCTTCACAAAGAGTTTTTGCATCATCAAACATGCAATTAACATCATAGCTTGAATACACAAACCCATCGGCATGAGGCCTAACCATCGCTACAATCTCAATGGATGTCATTGCCTTGATTTGCTTAAACATCGCTACTGTTGGTGTTAATCCACCTAGTTCTAATGCACTGGTGCATTCAATACGATCAACATCATACTCTTTAAGAGCAACTACATCATCTAATGTCCCTATACAAATTTCTAATTTACATTTTTTCATGTTACACCTTTATATATGCATACCCATTATGTTGGTATTGCACCACTTGAAAGACTCCAGCAGAAACTACTTTAACAAAGGCAAGAAGCTGATTTGCAGCAACTTCTTGCTTGTTGAGTGAATGTTGACAAGCCTCAAAAAGCACTCCTTTTAAATTAAGTAAGATTAGCTTTTGTTTGTGTGGTGATTCATTAAGTAAAGCTTTAATCGCATCTTTAACAAACACAACCACAATATTGATTGATGAATCTTCAGCTTGAAGATTCTCTATGTTGCTTAAAACTTGGTTAACTTGTTGTAGATTATCCACATGAAAAACGACGTTCATATTACCTCCAATAATAAAACCTCATAGAGGTTTTATTGACTTATTATTAAATGTTCCACTTCTTCTTTAGTCGGCAATGCTTCTTGAGCTCCTACTTTTGTTGTGGTTAGTGCTCCTGTTGCGTTTGCTTTTTTAAGTGCTAACGATAGATCCACACCTTTAGCGATGTTTGCTGCAAGTGCTCCACTAAAGGAATCTCCTGCTGCTGTTGTATCGATGGCATTCACTTTATAACTAGCTACACGCATGTCCATATCATCTGTTTTAACATAACAGCCTTTAGAACCTAAAGTAACGATAACGTTTTTAACACCTCTTTCTCGTAGTGTCAATGCTCCCTTAAATGTTTCTAATGCATTGGCTAATCGTAATAACTCTGTTTCATTTGGTGTTAAATAAGTAATCTTATTAAGTAAATCATCATCAAGTTTTTGTGCAGGTGATGGGTTTAACAACACTGGTACATGCGCTGTATATGCAATATCTGCTGCTTCTTTAACCGTTTCTAGTGGTATTTCTAATTGCATCATCACTAAGTCTGCTTCTTCAATAACATCTTTATACTTTCTTACAATATCTGGTGTTAACTTATGATTAGCACCAGGATACACAACAATGGTGTTTCTTCCATTAGCATCTACATTGATAAGAGCTGTTCCTGTATTATCATCACAAAACTCAACACAAGATACATCCACACCTTTTTCTTGCATTTTTTCGATAAGGGCATGACCTGCAATATCATCGCCAACCATACCTATCATTTTCACGTTATCGGAAAAGATAGCGGCCGCCATTGCTTGATTAGCCCCTTTTCCTCCACCAGACATTTTAAAGTCTTGTGCCAACAATGTTTCACCAACAACCGGCAATTTGCTTAATACTGCCGTAAAATCCATATTAATACTTCCTATAACTACTATTTTTCCCATAGTACTACCTCTTTCTATCATGTTCGTCTACAACTGCTATCTTTTCTATATTATAAAGCAAAAACAGTGATTACACGAAAAAACACACACTTTTTCGTTCGACAATTTACGAAAGTTATGACATTCTTTAATGATTTTTTAATCCAATGTGAATAGCTTGTTTTTATTCACGAAATTACAACAATAAATAAAGTGATTGTTTTTTTACTCAATCAATAGAAAGATAACCTATTAAATGAACTTTCTATGATTGAAAAAGAAGAAACATTGTCCTATAATCATACAATAGGAGAAATACCATGATAGCATACCCAGAAGATTACAATCAGTACTTATCGATTGTAGAAAGTGAATTAGCCATTAAAGCAATCAAGGACATGTTTGAAGATCGTCTTTCTTTAGCGTTGCACTTGATTCGTGTCAGTGCCCCATTGTTTGTAAAAAAGCACTCTGGTATTAATGATCGCCTTGATGGTTCATCAAAACCAGTGAATTTTAAAAATAGTCAAATAGACGATGAATGTGAGATTGTACAATCTCTAGCTAAATGGAAACGATTAGCATTAAAACGATATAAGTTTTCTTTAATGCAAGGATTGTATACTGATATGAATGCTATTCGAAAACATGAACATTTAGACAATATTCATTCTATTTTTGTCGATCAATGGGATTGGGAATGCATTATTGATGAACAAGATCGAACAATCGATACATTAAAACATTATGTAAACACCATTTACTCTGTACTTCTTGGTGTGGAGAAAATGGTTGAAGAAACTTTTGCGATTAAATCTAGCCTTGCAAAAAATGTTACTTTTATTCATGCTCAAGAGTTGTTGGACATGTACCCTGATTTAAATGCTAAACAACGAGAATATGAAATTACAAAAAAACACAAAAGTGTTTTTATTATCGGAATAGGTGATGCTTTATCCAATAATCAGTCTCACGATAGTCGTGCTTTTGACTATGATGATTGGTCACTCAATGGTGATTTACTTGTGTATTATCCGTTGCTTGATGCAGCCATTGAATTATCTTCCATGGGTATTCGTGTTAATGCGAAACAGCTTGTTTCTCAAAGTAAAAAAGCAAAGAAAAAGCATATGTTATCTCAACCATTTCATCAGATGATTATAAATCATCAACTACCATCCACCATTGGTGGTGGTATCGGTCAATCAAGAATGTGTTTAATCCTACTAAAGAAAGCACATATCGGTGAAGTACAAGCTTCAGTTTGGCCTGTTGAGATGGAACAACAAGCTAGTGAAAAAGGAATCGTTCTTTTATAAAAAAACTTGCACAAATGCGTACAAGTTTTTAATTGCTAAGTATGGTCCCTAGGATAATAATAAATAAACTAAAGAAAATTAGAAAATATAATGTAAAGAAGTTTTTGTTTGGTACATCTTTGTCTTTGTATCGAATCCATGTGTATAACATATAGCCCACAAACAAGGCACCAAACGCTAAAAATACATTCGCTTTGTACGCTTTATTGCTAATATTACCAGACAATGAAAACTGTATCGGGATTAACTCAGGTAAGGTAGGATAAATAAAGGTTAAAACAATTATCCAAAGTATTGCAAAGGCAAATAAGATAAGCCATTTTTTTGTTGTTTTTTGATTTTTCATAAGCCTATTTTATCAAAGGTACTCTAAAAAAGATAGTTAAACAGTTGTCAGTCTTTTTTAGCTGCTGTATAATGTTGGATGTCAAACAAAGTTGAGGTGTTTTATGAAACAACATATCGTTAAAGAAGTTAAAATACTTTTTAATATGATTCATCGTTACATTAATAACATGAGTAACTTTCAACAAGCACAAAAAACAACTGGGGCCAACACATGGATTATTGCTTATGTTGGTAAACACGATGGTAAAGACATCTTTCAAAAAGATTTAGAGAAAGAGTTCTCTATTACTCGTTCTACCGCATCGAAAGTGATTGGGCTTATGGAAGAAAAAGGGTTGCTTATTCGAGAATCTGTGGATTATGATCGGCGACTGAAAAAAATAGTTCTTACAAAAAAAGCGCAAAAGCTATATAAAGGAATCAAAGAAGATTTTATTCAACTAGAAAACAAGCTAACCAATGATTTTACACAAGCAGAGAAGGACATGTTTTACTCCATGATTCTTCGCTGTCAACATAACATGAAACAGGAGCAACAAACATGAACTTATACAAAAAATTATTTCGATCATTAAAAGAATTTAAAAAAGCTAGTTTATTAACTCCTTTTTATGTGTCATTTGAAGTTGCGATTGAAGTTGGTATCCCCTACTTGATGGCTTCCTTAATCGACTTAGGTATTGATGATGCAAACATGAGTGTTATTGTTAATTTAGGAATTGCATTGTTTATTGCGGCATTTATCAAGATTATTTTTGGTGGATTGGCCGGTAGAAGTGCAGCGATAGCGGCTGCTGGTTTTGCGAAAAACTTACGTAAAGGCATGTTTTATAAAGTACAAGATTTCTCTTTTGCAAACCTTGATAAATTTTCTACTTCAAGTGTTGTGACACGTTTAACGACGGATGTTACTAATGTTCAAAACTCCTATCAAATGGTCATTCGCTTAGCCTCGAAAGCTCCGATATTATTGTTGTTTTCATTGTTTGCGGCCTTTCAAATAAATCATCAACTATCACTTATCTTTTTAGCTGTAATGCCTATCTTAGCCATTGGAATGTATTTAATCATTAAAAATGCACATCCTATCTTTCGTAGAGTGTTTAAGACATACGATAAACTAAATCGTGTGGTACAAGAAAATATACGTGGAATTCGAGTCGTTAAGTCCTTTGTGCGTGAAGATTATGAAGTTAGTAAGTTTAAGGATATTTCCAAGGAAATTCATGATGATTTTGTAAAAGCAGAAAAAACATTAGCCTTTAATATGCCACTAATGCAGTTTACCATTTATGCTGCGATGATTTTACTTTCTTGGTTTGGAGCTCGTCTAATTATTATTAGTGGCGCAGACCCTGTTGGTGGATTAACTACTGGACAACTAATGAGTTTAATCACGTATACCATGCAAATATTAATGAGCTTAATGATGCTTTCATTTGTGCTTGTGATGATTGTCATATCTCGTGCATCAACAGAAAGAATTGTTGAGTTATTAGAAGAAGAAAGTGATTTAACCAACCCAACTAATGGCATCACAAAACTTAGTGATGGTAGTATAGAGTTTAAAAATGTGTCATTTGAGTATGCTAAATCATCTGAAAAGTATGTTTTAGACAATATTAACTTGTCCATAAAGTCTGGACAAACTATTGGTATTTTAGGTGGAACAGGATCATCAAAAACTAGTTTAGTGCAACTTATCCCACGATTGTATGACACCACAAAAGGTGAAGTATTGGTTTCCAATGTGAATGTAAAAAACATTGATTTAAACACATTGCGTGATCATGTTGGTATGGTCTTGCAAAAGAATGTATTATTTTCAGGAACGATTAAAGAAAACTTACGTTGGGGAAATGAAAACGCAACGGATCAAGAAATAGAAGATGCTTGTAAGATTGCACAAGCCCATGATTTTATCATGAGCTTTCAAGATGGTTATCAGACTTATATTGAACAAGGTGGTAGTAATGTTTCAGGTGGTCAAAAACAACGCTTAACCATAGCACGGGCCTTACTTAAAAAACCAAAGATTCTTGTGTTGGATGATTCTACTAGTGCGGTCGATACGAAAACGGATGCAAAATTAAGAAAAGAGTTGTTACACACAATGCCAGATGTCACAAAAATATTTATTGCACAACGAGTAGACTCTGTGATGGATGCTGATACTATTGTTGTGATGGATGACGGAAAGATTAATGGTATTGGTACTCATCAAGAACTGTTATTAAACAACAAGATTTATCAAGAAGTATACGAGTCCCAACAAAAAGGAGAAAAAGATCATGACTAGAAAAGTACCTGATAAAATAAAAGATCGTCCTAAGTTTAGTCATATTAAAAAAGATACTCTTTCTCGTTTGGTTAATTATATTAAACGGTATAAACGATATTTGGTTTTTGTCATCATTAGCATCATTGTCAGTGCACTTGCAAATGCATCGATATCACTGTTTTTAAGAACACTAATCGATGATTATATTACACCGTTGTTGCTTGTAAGTGAACCTGTCTTTACTGGATTAAGAAACATCATTTTAATCATGGCTGTTATATTTTCAGTTGGTGTATTTGGTGCTTATTTGTACAACCGTCTTATGGCTATTGTTTCACAAGGTGTCATTAAAGATATTCGTGATGAGGTATTTGAGCATATGCAAAAACTTCCCATTAAACATTTTGACACTCATTCTCATGGCGACTTAATGAGTCATTTCACCAATGACATTGATACCTTACGTCAAATGATTTCTCAGAGTTTACCTCAAATCTTTTCTTCCTTAATGACCATCATTGCTGTAGTAGGAGCAATGCTTTACTTAAGTTTTTGGCTAACTCTACTTGTTTTGCTGTTTGTTGTGTTGGTCTTGTATGTCGTTAAAAAGATTGCAAGTCGTTCAGGATCGTTTTTTGTAAAACAACAGCGAGCACTAGGTAGTGTTAATGGCTATATTGAAGAAATGGTTCAAGGTCAAAAAGTAATCAAAGTATTTACATATGAACAACGTGCTAAAGAAACTTTTGACATTAAAAATGAAGAATTAGCAGATTATTCTACACAAGCCAACACATACGCTAATATTTTAATGCCTATTATGAATAGTCTTGGTTATATGCTGTATGTTTTATTGGCGATTGTTGGTGGTGCACTTTCCATTATCGGTATTCAAAATGTTTCACTAGCTGGGACAGGTTTGCTTACCCTTGGAATCATTGCTTCATTTTTACAGTTATCTCGTACGTTTATTCAACCTATCGCACAAGTATCACAACAAATTAACGCCATTATTATGGCTTTAGCTGGTGCTGAAAGAATCTTTGAGTTACTAGATCAAGAAGTTGAACATGATGAAGGTTTTGTATCACTAGTTAATGTAAAAGATAATCAAGGAAATCTAGTAGAAACTACAGAGCGTACAAACAAATGGGCATGGAAACACCCGATTGAAAACAATGAGTATACACTAATTCCACTTGAAGGAGATGTTCGATTCTTTGATGTGGATTTCTCTTACAAAGAAAACGAGCTTGTCTTAAAAGATATTACACTATATGCCAATCCTGGTGAAAAAGTTGCATTAGTAGGAGCTACGGGAGCTGGTAAAACTACCATTACCAACTTAATTAATCGTTTCTATGATTTAGCAGATGGTAAGATTCGCTATGACAACATCAACATAAACAAAATTAAAAAGAGTGACTTAAGAAAATCGTTAGGTATTGTATTGCAAGATGTTCATTTATTTACAGGCACTGTCATGGACAATATTCGTTATGGAAGACTCGATGCAAGTGATCAACAGTGCATTGAAGCTGCAAAGCTTGCTAATGCTCACAGCTTTATTGAAATGTTACCGGAAGGTTATCAAAGCATTATTTCAGGTTCCAACGATGGTTTATCGCAAGGACAACGTCAGCTTATCTCCATTGCAAGAGCAGCAGTTGCTGATCCACCTGTGATGATATTAGATGAAGCTACCTCCTCTATTGATACAAGAACCGAAGCGCTTGTTGCACAAGGCATGGATAAACTAATGGAAGGAAGAACAGTCTTTGTTATTGCGCATCGACTATCAACCATTAAAAATGCTGATGTCATTATGGTTTTAGATCATGGTGAAATTATTGAGCGAGGATCACATGATCATTTAGTGGCAGAAAAAGGACATTATCATAAGTTATACACTGGTGTATTTGAACTAGAATAGTCCAAACTATGTTTGGACTTTCTTTTGGTCATTTATCTTGAATTCAAGATAGTTACCACGTACAATAACACCATATCAAAGGAGAAACTTTATGAATGATTTAATAGGAATACACCATGTTACCGCAATTACAAGTAGTGCAGAAAAAATATATGAGTTCTTTACGTATGTCTTAGGAATGAGACTTGTTAAGAAAACGATAAACCAAGGTGATATAAATACGTATCACTTGTTTTTTGCCGATGATAAAGGTAGCGCAGGTACTGATATGACTTTCTTTGACTTTCAAGGAGCCGCAAAAGCTCAAAAAGGAACAAACGAAATTGGAAAATCCTCATTTCGAGTTCCAAGTGATAAAGCATTGGAATATTACATTAAACGATTTGATAAATACGATGTGAACCATGAGCCTATCACGGAACTTTTTGGAAAGAAAGTATTGTTTTTTACTGATTTTGATGATCAAGAGTACTTCTTAATATCGGATGAAAACAATCAAGGTATTGAAAGTGGTACCCCTTGGCAAGATGGACCTGTTCCAACTGAATACGCTATTACTGGCTTAGGTCCCATTTACTTTAGAGCTAGCAATTTAGACAACATGAGCGCTGTGTTAACACAAGGACTAACTTTCACTCAAACTGCAACCCAAGATAACTTAGTGTTGTTTGAAACAGGGTTAGGTGGAAATGGAGCTAGTATTATTGTTGAGCACAATGAAAAAGCAGGCAATGGTTTGCAAGGTTATGGTGGAATCCATCATGTGGCGTTTAGAATTGAAGATGAAGAAACGTTGTATAACTGGATTGATCGATTAAACAAATTAAACGCCAACCACTCTGGGTTTGTGGATCGTTTTTACTTCAAATCATTATACACAAGATTATACCCTGGCATGCTCTTTGAATTTGCTACTGAAGGACCAGGCTTTATTGATGATGAAGAGTCCTATGAAACATTAGGAGAAACATTAGCATTACCTCCAAAGTTTAGAAATCGCAGAGAAGAAATAGAACGATATGTTCGTCATATTGACACAATTCGTAGTAATAAAACCATAGAAAAAGAATATTTCGATTAAAGTTGTGTTCATATGATTTTGTGATTTGTATCAAATTTGTGAAAATTCGGTATTTTTCTTATTTTTGATTGTTGTTGTGAATAAATTAAAGATTTATTTTTAACTCATCTTACATAAACCTACTATTTAGTAGGTTTATTGTTTGTTTTAGATTGTTTGTTCTCTTTGCTTTGCACGCTTTTTGTGAGTAATGCTTGTTTTTAAACAAGGTATGCAAATTGCTTGAGCAAACAAGCTATGGTATGAATAGATTGACAAGAAATGAAGTTCTTGTTGTTAGGTAGGTTATTGTGCACAAAAAACCATTATATAGTAAACGATTAATATTAATCTTTTTGTTTTTAAGTCTGTTTCTATTATCTTTGTTTATTGGTGTTTCCAACATCAGTTTTACTGACTTAATAACAAGGGACGAAAGAGCATGGCATATTTTACTAACAAGTAGACTTCCTCGGACGATGGCGATTATTTTATCGGCGAGTGGCTTAAGTATTGCTGGATTAATTATGCAATCAATTGGACAAAACCGCTTTATCGCACCATCTACCATTGGTACAACCGATGCGGCATTATTTGGAGTGTTGATTACCTTTTTACTTTTAGGTAGTGCTTCATTACTCATTAAGCTATCCTTTGCTTTTGTGTTTGCACTATTATCAAGTTTGATGTTTATGACACTTCTATCTAAGCTTCATTTTAAAGAACCGATTTATGTTCCTTTAATTGGGATGATGTATGGTTCAATCATTGGGGCTTTCACAACGTTTGTGGCTCATCGTTACGATGCCCTTCAGGTGCTTAGTTCGATTGGTCTAGGTAGTTTCACTAACATCACTAGTGGTCGTTATGAACTGCTTTGGATTATTTTAGTGCCTTTGTTGTTTGCGTATGTGTTTTCTTCTACCTTTAGTTTATTGCGTTTAGGAGAAGATTTTGCGACAAACTTAGGCGTAGCATATAAGAAAGTTGTTTTTTTAGGATTAGTCATAGTCGCCATTGTCTCTGCAGCATCGTATGTTGTTGTAGGCCCCTTACCTTTTGTTGGGCTTGTCATCCCTAATTTGATTAGCATTTACTATGGTGATAACATGCAAAAATCAATGATTGATTTGGCTTTGTTTGGTTCGATTTATATATTGGCTAACGATATATTAAGTCGACTTCTTATTTTCCCTTATGAGATTTCTGTTAGCTTTATGATGGGAATCACAGGATCTATACTATTTATTTATTTGATCTTTAGAAGGGGGAAATATGCAACTAGTTAAGCAGCATAAAAACATGCTTATGATTGGGTTTTTGTTTATTATCGTTGTGGTTGCTTACTTGTTTTTATGGATGTTCACACACAGTTATGATGCAATATCTACTGATGTGTTTGTGCGCATATTATCTAGAAGAAGCATTCATCTTATTGCCATGATGGTTAGTGCAATCTTAGTTGTGTTGTCTAGTTTGATTTTTCAAACCATGACACACAATCGAATACTAACACCAAGTATTCTTGGCTTTGATAGCATTTTTATTGCCACACAAACGATGATTGTCTTTGTTTTAGGCAATACTTCTTCCCTTATAAGCAATCCATTTATTAACTTTGCACTATCAAGTATCACGATGGCTGTGATAAGTGTGAGTTTGTATCAAAGTATGTTAAAGAAGTTTAATAACAACTTAGCACTTATGCTTTTATTTGGAATTGTTATTGCTACATTACTTAGAAGCATGGTTAGTTTTATTCAAACGATTATGAATCCTGATGAGTTTCAAAGCGTTGCGGCTGCGACAACTGTCACCATAACAAGTATTAACACACAACTTGTCATTTATGTGCTTCCTATTATGCTTGTTATCATCGCTAGTTATGTTTATTTGAAAAAACAGTATGATGTGATGGCACTAGGACGAAATCATGCGGTAGGGCTTGGGCTAAATTATGATAAGCTTCAACGGATATCGCTCATTCTCGTTTCTTTATCACTTGCAATTTCTACCGCTTTAGTTGGTCCTTTATCCTTTTTAGGATTAATGGCGGTAAATGCAAGCAAAGAATTTACCCACAGCTTCAAACATGGGTTACTTATGATTGTTAGTAGTATGATTGGCATTATCTTTTTAATCGGAGGACAGTTGCTTGTCGAACAAACAGGCTTTATTACCTCTGTTACTGTCTTTATTAGTTTATTTGGTGGATTGTACATCTTGTTTTTAATCTTAAAGGAGAACACATTATGATTACTATTTCTAAAATATCACAGGCTTACAAAGAAAAACGTATCTTAAAAAACATTGATTTAGAAATTCAAGATCAAAAGATAACCGCCTTAATTGGTGCAAATGGTGCTGGTAAGTCAACGCTTGTTGGTGTTATCTCACGATTACTAACACCTCTTGAAGGCGAGATATTTATTGATGGTGTGGATCTAAACTCACTTTCTAGTAGTGAAATAGCAAAAAAACTAAGTGTTCTTAAGCAATCCAATCCCATCAACATACGTTTAAGTGTGTATGATTTAGTAGCCTTTGGGCGTTATCCTCACTCAAAAGGATTTCTAAAACAAATAGATCATAACAAAATAGAAGAAGCGATAACTTATTTAAATTTACAAGAAGAAAAGCATACTTACTTAGACCAGTTAAGTGGTGGTCAAAAACAACGTGCTTTTATTGCGATGATATTAGCGCAAGATACAGATTACATCTTTTTAGATGAGCCCTTAAACAACCTTGATATGCGATATGCTGTTGAGATGATGGGTATCTTACAACGACTTGTAAAAGAGCTGCATAAGACAGTTGTCGTCGTTGTACACGATATTAACATCGCTTCTGCTTTTGCTGATCATATTGTTGCGATGAAAGATGGAGAAATTGTTTTTGAAGGACCAACTATCGATGTTATTGAAAAAAGAGTGTTAGATCATGTGTTTGATCATGACTTTTGCATTGAATGTGTCAATGGACAAAAGGTATGTTTATATAAAACGTCAAGTGAAAGTGAAAGGACAATAGTATGAAAAAGAGTTTAATTGTTGTAGTAATGACATTGTTAGTCCTTAGTGGTTGTACAACCATTACAGATAATAATGATACAGAAGTAGAAACAGTGGCTATTAGTGATGCACTAGGGTCACGAGAAGTAAAAGTAAATCCATCTCGAGTTGCCATATTTAGTTTTGATATTTTAGATATCATCGATAGTGTTGGTTTAGAGAAGTTTAACATTGACTTACTAGGAATGCCACAAGAGAGTGTACCTGCTAATTTATCACAGTATAAAGATGCGACATATAAAAACATTGGTACTTTATTTGAAGCAAACTATGATGAGCTTGATTTATTTGATCCTCAACTAATTATAGTAAGTAATCGTTCAATTACACTAGTCGAAGAGTTAACATCAAAATACCCAAATGCGGATATATTGGATGCTAGCTTACCAGATTATCAGCTACGAGTTGGCATGGAGAAAAACGTCGAAAATCTAGCTAAAATATTCCCTGATGCTGCTGAAAGTTTACATGAAAACTTCAATAAAATCACGACTGCTATGGATGAGATGGCTAGTAAAACATCACAAGTTAACGCTATGTTTTTATTAGTGAATGCGAATGCGATTTCCTTTTATGGACCTGCAGGGCGATATGCAATGATTCACAATGAGTTTGGTTATGGTGCTGCTGATGAGAACACTGAAGAAGGCGGAAACCATGGAAAAGCTGTTTCCTTTGAATATGTACTAGAAACAAATCCTGAAGTATTGTTTTTAATGGATCGTGGTGCTTCAATAGGAAATGAAGCAACAATTGATGATGTTAAAAACAATGATGTTCTTAATCAAACTGACGCTGCCTTAAACAACAACATGTACACACTTGAACCTATTTCTTGGTATATTACAAGTGGAGGATTTGCTTCAGCCATTCAAATGTTGCACGACATGAATCAATATTTAGAGTCAATTGATCAAGGTATTGAAATTCCTACTCTTAATTAGTCAAAGTCATCCTATGGATGGCTTTTTGTTTGGCTTAAGCAAGTGATATAATATAGCTAGGAGGACATGATGAAAGACATTCGATATGGAATACTAGGGCCAGGTTATATTGCCCCTCGATTTGTAGAAGCTGTTTTTTTATCTAAAAATGGGACTGTTGTAGCAGTTGCATCACAAACAGAAAATAAAGCAGCACAGTTTGCTAAAAAGCATGACATTGCATTGTCATTTAATACGTACACTGATTTATGTCAATGTGAGGATGTGGATGTTGTGTATATTAGTACTCGACATAATGATCATTACGATCATATAATGTTAGCACTTACCCATCACAAACATGTGCTCGTTGAAAAACCGATGGTACTTACAAAAGCACATGCAACAGCATGTTTTGACTATGCTAAAAAGCATGGTTTGTTTTTAATGGAAGCACAGAAAATGGTTTTTTTACCACTTATTCAACATCTTAAGAAAAAGATTGATCAAGGTATTATTGGTAAACTACGATTAATAGAAACATCCTTTAGTTTTGCGGATCGTTTTAGTGATGATCATTGGATGATTTCATTTGATCATGGTGGTGGTTTGTATGCAACAGCATCGTATGGACTATCATTTTCGCATTTCTTTGCCAACAGTCCTGTAAAAGAGTTGACTGCTCTAGCAAGCTTGTATGATAATCGTGCTGACCGTTTTGGTGTGGCGACGTTGTTGTATAAAAACAATATTTTAGCACACACACGCTTTGGAACTGACGTAGAAACACGAAATCGTGCTTATTTATATGGTTCTAAAGGTTATATCGTTATAGATACATTTTGGAAAAATGACTTTGCCATATTGAATACGTATGATGGAGAAAAACAAGATATACTAGTAGATACACTCAATGATATGGTCTATGAGATTGATCATGTTAATGAGTGTATAAATGAGAGCTTAAAGGAATCTTCAATTATGAGTAGTGAGTTTTCAATAACACTTGCAGATAACATCGAGCAAATCAAAAATATGATCACCGAAAAAGGAGTTTAAGATGAACGTTGGATTTGCAGTACACGATATTACCCCTACTACATATCTTTCTATGGATGGTTACGCTGATCGAAGTGAGGTTAGTAGTGGTACTCTTAATCCATTGTATACAAAAGCTTGTGTGATTAAAGATAATAATGATGTTTTGGTTATGATTAGCATTGATATTCTTGGTGTGGATCAAATCATTACATCACAAGTAAAACAAGCAGTTTCTGACTTATACAACATACCTACAAGTAACATTGTACTTAACGCCTCCCATACTCATGGTGCCCCTGCTGCAGCTCGTTTTGGGGATTTGGATGAGTTTTTTATATTGGATGATCCAACCAATGACGATATCGATTACTACCAGCAATTGCCTTTAAAAATCATTCAATGTGTTCAACAAGCCTTTTTAACCATGCAACAAGGTTTTATACGTTATTTTTCGTGTCCGATACATAGTGTATCTAGTAATCGCGTTGATCCGACTTTTGATGCCCATAATGAAGCAACACTCTTTCTATTTGAAGATACTCAACAACAACTAATCGGAATGTGGACTATCTTTGCAAATCATCCTACCGTATTAGATGCCACAAACACGTTGTATACCAATGACTTTATATCCAGTTACCATGAACACTTAGAAAAACACTACCCTGATGCCATCTTTATGTACTTGCAAGGGTGCGCTGGTGATATAAGCTCTCGTTATGTTAAATCTTCTTCTACCCCTTTACAAGCACAGTTGATTGGTGAGACATTTGCTAAACAAATACTAGCATGTGATGCTTACCACGTATCATTAAATAGCTTAACAAGTATTCAAGAGATTTCTATAACATTTGATAAGCGTGTCTTTGATGAAGAGGTTGATTTACAACAACAAACAACAGAAGCATACAATGCGTATACACATGCAAAAAAGACAAACACAGACCCATTAACTCTACGCAAACTATACGTGAGTTATCAAGGTAAACAAATGGCAAACCTTATTAAGGAGAAAGTTCATGTCTCAACATTTCAGGCTTCACTAACATGCATTGACTTTGATAAGATAACACTTATTAGTACACCAACTGAAACCTTTAGTAGTATTGCCAAAGATATTCAACAGCTTAATCCTTCTAAAAAAACAGTCGTATTAGGTTACACCAATGGTTATGTTGGCTATTTAGTGGATAAAACTAACATGGATAATGAATTATGTTATGAAAAAAACATGATGGTTATACAAAAAGACTCTTTTCAAAAAGTAATTAAAAAGAGCCAACAATTGTTAAATAAAGTAAAAGGGATGTGAATCACATCCCTTTAGTTTGAACTTAGAATACTCCAAAGAACGCACCAACTAGACCGATAATTAGGACTAGAAGGATACCTTTAACTGGAGACCATCCTTTGTTTTTGATTAAGTAGTAAAGCAACAATGTAATTGCAAGAGGAATCAATTTAGGCATAATTCCATCTAAGATTGATTGAATTACTACTGGTTCTTCTGCTTCTGGGTTTAATACTAGAGCTGTAGTGGTTCCACCATAAATGGATGTAAGAGCACCAACAACCAATACCCCTAAAATTGATGCAGCACGAGTAAACTCTTTTGCATGTTTTGTTAGAGCATCAATTGCATTAACACCTAGTTCATATGACCAGTGCATTAACCAATAACGTACACCGAAGTGAACGACGTTGAACATTGCTAAGAATACAAATGGTCCTAAGATGTTGCCATCAAGTGCTAAGTTAGCACTAATACCAGCAGCGATTGGAACAAGTGTAAACCAGAAGATAGCATCACCAATACCACCAAGTGGTCCCATTGCTGCAACACGTACAGCACGGATTGTTTGGATATCTGCTTTTTGTTGTTCAAGTGACAACACGATTCCCATAACAAATGTTACTAAGAATGGGTGAGTATTAAAGAACTCAAGGTTGTGTTGCATTGATTCTGATAAATCGTCTTTTTCTGTGTGAATTTTCTTAAGCCCTGGAATGATTGAATACAACCAACCAGCAGCTTGCATTCGAGCGTAGTTGAATGAACCTTGTAAGAACAATGAACGCCACGCCATCTGATTTAAAACTTTCTTGTCCAGCTTTGTAGCAGGAGTTAGATTTTTATATTGTGTCGCATTAGATGCCATCAGAGTCGCCTCCTTGTCCACCGGTTAACCCGGCAATTTTAACGTTCATTTGGAAGTCGTAAACTGCAATAGCTAGACCAATTAAGGCGATAGCTAATAGTGCTGCTCCACCTAAGATAGGATCAACAACATTTGCAATTGCGAAACCTGCGAAGTAGAATCCCCAGTATTCTTTAGAAAGCATAACTTTCATAAGTACTGCGAACCCAACAAAGCGCATCATACCACCAGCTGCACCTAAGCCAGTCCATACCCAATCAGGTAATACATCAGTTAGAGTTGTACCAATTTGTTGACCAAATAATAATCCTAAGAAAACGATAACGGCAAATAGTAAACCTAACGCTGTCATAGCAAAGTAGTTAAGGTATTCAATACCTTTGGTATTTGCCTCCTCAGCCATTTGGTCTGCTTTTGTCATTAGTGGTGACATAACTGTAAACAATAAGACTACAGCTTGTTGACCTAGTAGTGCAAATGGAATGGATAGTCCAAGTGCGGATTGTGGGTCAGTAAGACCCATAGAAATAGCAAACACGGTTGCCATAATTCCACCGATAACGGCGTTTGGAGGTTGTGCACCACCAACTGGCATGCTTCCGATCATCATTAATTCATAAGAACCACCAATGATTAAACCTGTGTTTAAATCACCAAGGATAGCTCCCACGATAGGTCCTATCACGATAGGACGATAAAATGACTCAAGGAAGTTGAACTGGTCGATTGCCGCTACAAATGTAACAAGCACGACCAATAAGATTTGTAAAAAATTAAAATCCATACAATTTTTTCTCCCTTTCTATTTAAATAACTTTCCGATGTTCTCAGTAGGTTCACTTGGAACTTTTCGGATTTCTAATTCTACCCCTAATTCTTGCAAGCGTTTGAAGGCTTTTACATCTTCATCATCCACAGCAACTACTGTAGCAACTTGACGTTTTCCTTCAGCCATGTGCATGTTACCTATGTTGACTTTCTTAATTGGAACTCCACCTTCAACGAGTTTTACAACATCGCTTGGGTTATCCACAATAATGAAAATCTTTTGACTTTCGCTCGCTTTGTGAATCACATTGATTGTTTTTTCAATGGTGAAATAGCGAGTTTGAACATAGCTAGGTGCGCTCATGTTCATTAAGTTTTGACGAAAGTTATCACCGGCAACTTGATCATTAGCAACCAATATTAAATTGGATCCTATGCTCGAATTCCATTGGGTGGCCACTTGACCGTGAATCAAGCGACTGTCAATTCTGGTAAGAAGTATATTTGGCACGTCCTCTACCTCCTTTAAGCGCTTTCACATAACCCTTATCATCATGTGTTAGCGTTTACCTGCCTACATTATATCTTAATTCTAACACAAAGCATTTATATTTTTTTGTGTTTTATTTGACTTTTTTAGTATTTTCTAAAAACAATT
>CAYZMP010000006.1:0-51945 GCA_964479585.1 uncultured Erysipelothrix sp. | reverse complement strand
ATGAGCATGAGAATCAATCCATCCTAGTTTTCCCATACTGATGTCCCCGCAATCCAATCATGTATACTTCGATGTTGGTTTTGACCTAATACAAACAACATGTTAATAATTACAACCCAAACAAAATATCCAGATACAAAGAAAATCTTAGCAACACTACGAATTAAAATGGTTGAAAGGTCCAAATGATAAGAGTTGTTTTGCTTGATTCGTAATCCAAATATTGCTTTACCTATTGTTCGTGAGAAAATTGATAAACAAATCACTTCATACAACACATAAATAACAAATGATATTGCAGAAAGCCAAATAAAATCACTTAACACATTTAAAAACGGTAGCACACTAAGCACTAATTTAACAATTCCAAAAGCAAGCAATACTATACTTGTTGGAATCATAATGAGTATGTAATCAATAATAAACGCTAATCCTCTTTTTATAAATAGTTCCATATTATTTCCCCAGGCAGAATCTTTTAAATATTTCATCAATTAACTGCGTTTTATGTTGCCCATGTAAAATTGTTGTTAGTGCATCATAAGCTTGTTGTAAATCAATCGTTATTATATCCACTTCATATCCATTTTCAATTGATTGCTTAGCTGCTTGTATGTAATAAAAAGCTTGTTGAAACAATCCTATTTGCCGTTGATTATGAAGCAAGGGTTGTTTTGTTGCTAATAAGTTTTTTGCAAACATCTTTTCAATCTCATCAATCAGTGGTTGAATGTCTTTATTTAGTGCTGATATTTGCAAAGCATTCTCTTTTATCGCTAAATCACTTTTATTGTACACAATAATTCGTTGTTTGTTTTTTGTTCTCTCTAATAATTGCTCGTCCTTATGATCTTGCTTACTTGATGCATCTAAAACTAAAATAATCAGATCTGCAGACTTTATCGATTCAATGGATCGATTAATTCCTATTTTCTCCACCACATCTTCACTCTCATGAATTCCTGCAGTATCAATCAAATGTAATGGAATATTTTTGAGTCGAATCCATCCTTCCACTAAATCTCTTGTTGTACCTGCAACTGGAGTAACAATTGCTTTATCTTCATTTAATAATGCGTTTAATAAACTACTTTTCCCAACATTTGGCTTTCCTAAAATGACTGTTTTTACACCCTCTTTGATAATCTGCCCATCTTTGGATAAATTCAATAAGGTTTGTGCTTTATCTAACCATCTATTAACTGATGGAAGTATTTCATTGGTTGTTAGTTGGTGAATATCTTCGTATTCAGGGTAGTCAATGTTTACTTCGATATGTGCTATCATACTTAATACTTCTTCAATCATTGGTTCTAAAATATCTTTAAGCGCTCCAGATAATGTATTCATAGCAAGTGCTGCAGCTTGATCACTATTAGCATGAATTAAGTCGTTTACAGCTTCAGCTTGAATTAAATCAATCCTACCATGAATAAATGCACGTTGAGTAAATTCACCTGGCTGTGCCATTCTTGCTCCAAGCCCTAATAAGATTGAAACCAAACGATTGGCTACGATACTGCCACCATGCGTGTTTATTTCTACAATATCTTCAGTTGTGTATGTTTTTGGCCCTTTAAAAACACTTACCATCACTTCATCTATGATGGTATCATCATGAGGATCTTTTATATGACCATAAGTGATAGTATGAGATTGTTTTACGTGTAAATCTTTTGTGAACACTTTGTTTGCGATATCCAACGCTTCTTGCCCACTTAAACGAACAATAGCAATGGCTTGTGGTGTTGTTGCGCTACTAATTGCAACAATTGTATCTTGAATCATCTTAGGTCCTTTCTTATTAATAACAGCTCTATTATATCATGAGAAATCACAGTTAGAAAAAGCATGAATATCATGCTTTAGTCTTCTATTACATGTAGTAGTTCTAAAATTCTATTAAGATCATCATCCCCATGATAGTGAATTTGAATTTTATTATCATCAATCACAACTTTTGTTTGAACCTTTTTTTCTATAAGTTGGATTGCGTAGTCATACCTTGAAAGATCTTTTGTTGGCTTAGGTTTGCTTGATACCTTTTTAAGCATCTTTTCTACCGCTCGTACAGACAAGCCTTCAGATACAATTTTCTTTGCTAATGGTAAAATATCTTGTGTTTCAATAAGAGGAATTAATGGACGAACATGTCCCATACTTAATTGATTATCAACAACTAATTTTGCAACCTCTTTTGGTAGTTTGTTTAATCGTAATGTGTTTGCAATGTGTTCTCTTGATTTACCTACTTTTTTAGCAAGCAACTCTTGAGTGTAATCAAATCGATCCATCATTTGCTGATAAGCCATGGCTTCTTCCATGATGTTTAAGTTCTCACGCTGGATGTTTTCAATTAATGAAACTTCCATCATTTGATCATCATCAAAATCCACAACAATGGCATCAATATCATCAAGTTGAATTAACTTAGATGCTCTAAGTCTTCTTTCACCAGCAATTAACTCATACCCAATATCTGTTTTTCTAACTAGAATAGGTGTTAGTATCCCATGTTCTAATATAGAGGCGGCTAGTTCTTGAATTTTAGTTTCATCAAACTCTTTTCTCGGTTGATATGGATTGTTAATGATTGAATCAACTGGTATTTTTGTTTTGTCACCTACAAAAACATCACTACTCCCACGTTGTATTTCTTCTAACACATCACTAACATCTTCGCCAAAAATAGCACCAAGACCTTTGCCTAATCGGTTTTTCTTTTCGCTCATTGTTTGCCTCCCTCATTGCGCTTTAACACTTCTTTTGCTAAAGCTGCATATGATTTTGCACCTTCAGAACGAACATCATATTCAAAGATAGATTGTCCTGCAGATGGAGCTTCTGTCAACTTAATGTTTCTTGGAATCATACTTTTATACACACGTTCTTTGAAATATTTCCTAACTTCTGAAGAAACTTCTACACTTAATCGAGTCCTTACATCAAACATCGTTAGAAGTACTCCCTCAATATAAAGCTTTCTATTAAAAAGTTTTTGTACTAAACGTATCGTTGATAATAGTTGAGTTAGTCCTTCTAATGCATAATATTCACATTGCACAGGAATAATCACACTATCCGCAGCAGTTAGTGCATTGGTGTTTAACAATCCTAATGATGGCGGACAATCAATAATGATATAATCGTATACTTCTTTCATTGGATCAAGTTTATTTTTAAGTAATTTTTCTCTTCCAACTTTAAAATCCACCATTTCTAAATCTGCTCCTGCTAAATCGATAGTAGAAGGAATCAAATCAAGAGGAGGTTGTTTAATTTGCTTCACAACTTGCTCTGTAGACACATCACCCAACAACAAATCATATGCACTTAGCTTAAAACTCGCACGATCTGCACCAACACCTTGGGTGGTGTTTCCTTGAGGATCAAAATCAATTAATAGTACCTTCTGTTTTAAATACGCCAATCCAGCAGCTAAGTTTACACTTGTAGTTGTTTTACCAACACCACCTTTTTGATTTGCGACGGCAATGACTTTCCCCATGACTTCTCCTTTCACTTTTTAACAACGACAGTAAATGAATATTGACTTTCTGTATCACTTTCAATAATTTCTACTTTAGTCCCTGCTTTTTCAATCATAGATACTGCTTGAAGCAGTGTATTTTTTACAATTTTTGTATTTCTGGTTAATCCCTTAGTTAATGGTTTACGAACTCTTGTCTTTACATTATCTTGTTGTTGGATTAATTTTTCAGTTTCAGCTACGTTTAACTTCGCATTAACAATCTTCTCTAATAATTCAATTTGTTGTGATTTTTCAACTTGAAGCAATGCTCTAGCATGACGCTCTGTTATGCTTCGGTTTGAAATTGCTGCTTGGACCTGTTCACTTAATTGCATCAATCGGATTTTGTTAGCAATCGATGATTGTGATTTACCAAGTACTTGAGCTAATTTCTCTTGCGTCCAACCTTTAAGCTTAATTAACTGCAAGTAAGCATCTGCTTCTTCAATAGCACTTAAATTTTCACGTTGTATATTTTCAATTAAAGCCATTTGTGCTATTTTTTTATCACTCGTGTTCATTACATGGCAAGGAATGGATGCAAATCCTGCTAATACCATGGCACGATATCTTCTTTCCCCAGCAATTATTTCATATTGTGACTCATATGGCCGCACAACAATCGGTTGTATAAGTCCATTTTCACGAATAGATTGTGCCAACTCTAATAATGCATCAGCATTAAACTCTTTTCTAGGTTGGTAACGGTTTGGTATTATTTGATCGATTGCAATCTCAATCGTTTCTTTCATGTTTATCTTCTCCTATAATGGCTGTTTCTTTATTTTACTATACAATCTAGGGTATTTGTTAGGTGTTTTTTCAAGTTTTCGAATAATAACGTTGTTTCTTTTAGCTATTTCATTATCATAGAGCAACTCAATTTCTTCAACATCTTCTATTGTAGCCTTTAATACTTTCAATGCATTGTTTGAAACCTCAATTTCATCATTAGCGTGTGCGCCTTTAAGAGCAATAAACAATCCGTTAAGTTTCAATAATGGCACACATAACTCGACTAAAATATCCAATCGTGCGACCGCACGAGAGACTACCACATCAAAAGTTTCTCTTTTATCTTTACTATCTTCAGCTCGAGATTGAATGACATTGACATTGTTTAGGTGTAATATGTCAATCATCTCATTTAAAAAAACAACTCGTTTATTGGTAGGTTCGATGAGTGAAAAATTTGTGTTGGGTAAAAATATTGCCAACACCAACCCTGGAAAACCAGCTCCACTACCTATGTCTGCGACATGTTGATTGTCCTTTAAATGCTTTAAGACAAGCAGTGAATCTAAAAAATGCTTAATGAATATTTGATCAATTTCCACAATTGCAGTTAAGTTTACCTTTTTATTATAGTCAATGAGGTGATTTGCATATATCATCAATGCTTGATGTTGTGCTTTGCTTACATCAATGTCATATGTTGATGCAAATTCTTTAAATTGTTGATAGTCCATAAAACCTCCGCATGAGAATTATAACAAATTTAAGATAGTATAAAAAGGTACACTACATACCAATATGCATGAAAAAGGCTGAGTCCTCAGCCTTATGATGATAATAGATCTTTCTTTTGTGTGAGTACCATTAATAGCACTTGAATGTCCGCTGGATTAACCCCTGAAATTCTAGATGCTTGGTCAATGGTAAGTGGTCGAATGCTCATTAATCGTTGTTTTCCTTCTGTGGATAATTGTAAAACACTATTGTAATCAAAGTCTTCTGGAATTTTCCACGTTTGAAGGACTTTCATTTTATCAGCTTCTTTTTTTGCTTTTTCAATATACCCTGCATATTTGATTTCAATTTCACACTGATTCATTGTTAACGCATCAATGGACACATCCATATCCTCAATAAAATCACTTAAATGTATGTTTGGTCTTTTCAGTGCTTCTAACATAGTCATGCCTGATTGAAAATTTAAGTACCCTGCTTTTTCTAACACTGTTGAAAAACGATCTCCCTTGATGATTTTAGTTTGGTTGATTAATTCATGAAGTTCTTCTCTTTGTTTTTCTTTTTTAATAAACTGTTCATATCTTTCTTTAGAAAGTAACCCAATGTCATATCCTTTTTGACTTAAACGACTTTCGGCATTATCATGACGCAACAACAAGCGATACTCTGCTCTTGATGTCAATAATCGATATGGCTCAACTGTCCCTTTATTAATTAAATCATCAATCATTACACCAATGTATGCCTCATCTCTTTTAAGAACAAGTGGAGGTTTTTGATCAATGGCTAAAACAGCGTTTATTCCTGCCATTAAACCTAATCCAGCCGCTTCTTCATAACCCGAAGTACCAATGATTTGTCCAGCACAATACAAGTTTTTAATTTTTCTTGTTTCAAGTGTCGGATAAAGTTGTTTTGGTTCAATTACTTCATATTCTATGGCGTAGGCATATTCACTAATCACACAATCTTCTAAACCTGGTATTGTGCGAATCATCTTTTCTTGTACTTCAATTGGTAATGAACTTGAAAATCCTTGTACATACGTTGTGTCTAGTCTTCTTGATTGTGGTTCTAAAAAGATTTGATGTCTTTCTTTATCCGCAAAACGCACCACTTTATCTTCAATAGACGGACAATAGCGAGTGCCCACACCTTCAACTACACCTGAATACATGCTTGATTTATGTAAGTTAAGTCCAATTATATTGTGAGTATTTTGGTTAGTATATGTTAAATAACATGGGTATTGATCGTCAATCGTTTCCTCATTTTTAGTAAGACTACTAAAAAACGTTTTATTTACGTCTCCTGGTTGTATGGTTGTTTTGGAAAAATCGATTGAATCTGTTTTTACTCGTGGTGGAGTACCGGTCTTCATACGAAGCGTTGAAAACCCAAGTTCTTTCAAATGATCTGATATGGTGCTACTTGTTGGTTGATTATCAGGACCAGAATGTGTAACTTTATCTGAAATCATGATTTTAGAAGACATGTATGTGCCTGTGGTTAAAATTACTTTTTTAGAATGTATTTCTTGATCATCATTTGTAATAATCCCACATACCTCATTGTCTTTAACGAGTAGTTTCTTTACCATGATTTGAAGTACATCTAGATTTTCTTGTTGTAAACAAACATCTCTCATCATTTCACTATAGTCAAGTTTATCGGATTGCACACGCAAACTACGAACCCCTGGTCCTTTGTTTGTGTTTAATAACTTAAACTGCAATGCTGTTTTGTCCGCAGTAATCCCCATCTGACCACCTAATGCATCAATTTCACGAACAACAATTCCTTTTGCAGGTCCCCCTACAGAAGGATTACATGGCATCATTGCAATTTTATCTATAATAAGCGTACATAACGCTGTTTTTTTATTACATCGTGCTGAGGCTAGTGCAGCTTCTACTCCTGCATGTCCAGCACCAACAACTATTACATCATACATACTCATCGCTCCTTGTGTTGTTATTTTAGCACAACAAGATTGAATTAAAAACAAAATAACATAATGTATCCTTTGAAATAGGGCTTGAGCAATATTTTCAGCAAAATCATTTGTTTTAACTAATATTTTCGTTGACAAACAATTAAATTGGTTATATTGTATTAGTGTAATTAATACAATTGTAAAGGAGGCATCATGTTTGTACTTGATTATAAAACTAAAATTCCAATTTATGAACAAATACAAGATCAAGTCATTAGTTTTATTGCCTTAGGGTTATTTAAACCCAACGAGCAGTTACCTGCCGTAAGACAACTTGCAACTGATTTAGGTGTAAACCCAAATACAGTCGCAAAAGCTTATCAACAACTTGAACATTTAGGGTATATTGTTTCACAAACTGGAAGAGGATCATTCATTAGTGATAATCGAAGTTCGATAGAATTACTAAAGCAAGAGTACTTCAATCAATTTGAATTAGTAATTAATAAACTTCAATCACTTAATGTGCCATATCCTCAAGTCAATGAATTGCTACTCTCACTTTATAAGGAGGAAGAATCGCTATGATTACATTACATCAAGTATCTAAAAGTTTTGACGATGTTCACGTTTTAGATCAAGTTGATTGGGCTGTTAGAAAAGGCAGTGTCTTTGGGCTTGTAGGACCAAATGGTGCTGGTAAATCGACAATTCTACGTCTAATTAGCGGGGTTATTTCAGCAGATGAAGGTGAAATCTTACTTGAAAACCAAACTATCTATGATAATCCCGATGTCAAAAAGAGAATTTTGTTTTTAGCTGATGAACCATTTTTCTTGCATCAAGCAACGATGGATGAAATGAAAGAGTTTTATCGAATATTTTATCCGTCCTTTAGTGATGAAAGTTATGAAAAGTTATGCCAAAACTTTCCTGTTGCTAGAAATAAAAAAATAAATGACTTTTCTAAGGGGATGAAAAGACAAGTTGGATTAATTTTAGCTTTGTCACTAAATCCTGATGTACTGCTTCTTGATGAATCCTTTGATGGACTAGATCCAGTAATGCGTTTAACACTGAAGCGATTTATTGCTCGTGAGCTTGAAAATCGTGAAATGACAGTGATTATCTCTTCTCACAACTTACGTGAGTTAGAAGATATCTGTGATCAAATCGCACTAATCGATAATAAAAAAATTGTCATGAGCGGTGAAGTAGACAGTATTAAAGGTGAATTTCATAAATTCCAAATTGGCTATCAACAAGAAGTACAACCTACCATCTTTGATGAGTTAGATGTTATTCATCAAGAGCGTGTCGGTAATGTATTTACGATTGTTATTAAAGGTGATTTAGTGAACTGTAAGAAGATCATCGCTAATACTCAACCTGTTTTATTAAATGAACTACCATTAAATTTAGAAGAGATATTTGTGTATGAAATGGAGGCAAGAGGATATGGAAAATCTATTTAAAGCTCGACTGAACTTTCATTATGTTTCGTTTCTTATAAAAAGAAACATTAAATTCATGGTTTTAGCCACAACCTTTATGTTTGCACTATATCCTTTAATGGCGTTTACCCAGTTTGTGTTAGACGCTTCAGGAACATATAGTCCTTATGTATTTTTAACTGGACGTATCTTTTTAACCATTTTGTTAGTGTTAAGTGTGTTTATTGTTCCATTAAATCTATTTTCTTACTTAAATGTTAAAAGAAACCTAGATGTATACCATGCACTTCCAATTAAACGAAAAGATTTGTTTTTATCTACTTTTGTTAGTACTCTAATTATTATACTCATACCATATACACTTATTTATACTTTTGGTGGCGTGTATAATGTACTTGTGATTGCGGATGTGGATGGATTAATGTTGTTTTATAATTACATATATTCCATCATTATTACCATGGCTGTCTTAATACCTATCTTGTTTGCCATGATGAACACCGGTACTGCAATTGATGGTTTCTTATATAGTGGCTTATTGCATGTTATTCCACCAATTGCTTATGGAACATACTTAGTCTTTGGTGAAACCATGCTTCTTGGTTTTAGTCCAAATCCGGATTTGTTGTTTGTTTTGTTTTCAACACCAATCTATGCTTTGTTTGATCTAAACTTTAATACTACCCGTACTTTTCCAAATCCTTGGGCGATTACCTTCTATTGGTTTGTATTTTCTTTAGTAGCAACATGGGTAGTATTGTACTTATACAAAATAAGAAGAAGTGAAAAGGCTGAAAATCCATTTACAAATAAATGGTTCTTTCCAATTGTTGTAACTACCTTAATTATGGTAGTTCAAGTATTCTTCTATTCCTTGTTCTCTAACTTCAATAACAATACTCTCATTGATGCTAGAACTCTAATTTTTCCAATAGTATTTACTTTTGTTGCATACATGATTTTAGATGTTATCGCACATCGTGGATTCAGACACTTCCTTAAAGGAATGCTCGCTTTTGCAATCACGACTGTTATTACACTTTCGTCCTTTGTTGGCTTAACGCTCACTAGAGGGTTTGGATATGTGACTAACGTTCCAAATGCTAATAATGTAAAGGAAGTTGAAGTTATCGTGCAGGACTCTCTTGGAATTTATGGTCCACTAAGACAATATGGGTATGATAGTTTTACTCACCAAATGAAACCAATGGTGTTTGATGATCCTCAACATATCGAAATAATCACTCAGTTGCATCAAAGTATTCTTGATGGATACAAAGAAATTGATTATCAAAAAGATCGATTGTACGATAGCATGATAGGAGAATTCCGATTTGATAATACAGGTTCAGTTACATTGACATACACCATGAATACTGGTTTAACGGTTGCACGAACATACCAAACAAACATTCAATGGTTAGATCCACTTCAACAGTTGTTTAACACACCACAATACTTTGCTCATTCCAATACTCCTTTAGAATTAGCACTAACAGATAACTATGATATTACGCGTTTAGAGATTAATAATTCATTGTTGTCATTTCCTGTCTTAATCAACAATGATGATCAAATGAAACAATTAATCACTCATTATAAAGAAGATTACCTAGCAAAGACTATCTCACAACACGTCAATAAATCAGTTGTTCTTGGATTTGCAAATATTGCAATATGTGCTAATCAAAATTGTGATAAAACTTATTATCCAATACGTGATGATGATACTAAGACATTGAATTATTTAAAGCAAATTGGTAAAGACATATCCTTTAGCAACACATCTCAAAACAATTTCACTTTGCTTATACCACCAACACAAGGCTCAGATTTCTTTAAAAACTCCGTTAGTGGTTATATGGCTTATGATCTTGAGGTAGATTTTACTCAAATAAGTTACGAGGAAGCACTTCTATTAACACCATTTATAGAAGTAGGAAACACGTATTCATACAATCAACACGTGTTGTTGATTCCTGAACTGACACCTTATCCAGAAGATATCAACAACAAGCTTATCTTTATTACAAATGAAGCAAATGAAATAATTCGCGGTATTTTGGAAGATAAGACTATTGAGAAATCAAACTACTTTGAATTAGTTAATATTCGATACTTAGACTAAGGAAGCAAAAGCTTCCTTTTTTTAATCACATTGTTTGCATACTTTTTGATAACTCGTTAGACTAGATTCGTTAAGGAGGATCTTATTAATGGATTTTAATTTACAAACACCAACACTTTTATTTTCCGCAATTTCATTATTAATGCTAGCATACACAAATCGTTTTTTGACTTATGCAGGATTAATTCGTGATTTATTTAAGCAACATCAAGAAAATCCTACAGACACAACAAAAAACCAACTGATAAACTTACGAAAAAGAATGTCAATCGTTCGTAACATGCAAATCTTAGGAGGTTTGTCTTTCTTTTTTAGTGTTTTAAGCTTAATGTTACTATTTTTCTCTTTTGATTTAATCGCAAAAATTTCATTTGGATTAAGTTTATTGTTTATGTTGTTATCTTTGTTGTTGATGATTATAGAGCTTCAAGTTTCTGTAAATGCATTAAACATACAGCTTAGTGATTTTGAAAAGAAAAATTAAGAAGTGATTAAAAAATCACTTCTTAATTAGTTAACACTTCAGGATGCATACGGTCATAAAGATTATTTATTGTTTCTTCGTTTGCATTAATGTTTAGCTTACTATCTTTAAAATAGACAATGAGTTGATTATCACTTTTTACACTTTTAGTCATTTGATCAAAGTACAATATTTTAAATGAAAAGCCAATATAAACAAATGCACGCTGGTTGATATACAACCGCTTGCTTACTTTAGTTAGTTCTCCATAATGTAGGACTTTGTATTTACTAAGTTTGTTGTTAGCTAGATAATATTCTTTAGCCAACAAAATACTTGCGATAATTATCAAACTAAGCCCAGTTAACCAAAGAACCACAACAGGCATACCCTCTTTAATTCTACCTTGAATATCAACGTACACTTCATGTACAAACATACTTTCTACTTGTTGACGATTCATGTTATAACTAACCATTAATTGCTCATATACATTTTCTTTAAACAATAAATGGTTATCGTTTGAAAAGTAAGATTCGCGTATAATTAGCGTTTCTTTTTCTTGAATGTTATCTTGCAAAAAGACAAACATGTACTTATCTTTTAATTGCATGACATACCCTTTGTATCTTTTTTGGTTTGTAGTACCTTCAAGTAAAATATCAATATCAGTGTATTGTAAACTATCGTTATTTACTTTTATGTACTTATAATTTTGTGTTTGCTCAACAATGTCATTAACATCATTTGCTGTAGGTGCATTAAAAAGATGGTAACCTTCCACTACTATTGTGTATCCTAATGCTAATGATAGTACACTAGCACTCATCGCTATCCATATATATCGTCGTATGTGTCTTGTTAAAGGGTTTTTCTTCATGTCTCTCCTAAAAAATTGATCGCAAGTATTATCGCACAATGCTTCCTTTTGGTAAATTTTTGATCTCTAAAATTTCATTGTCTTTAAGATGTTCACCAACTAAAATCATTCCTTCTGATAATACATCGCGAAGCTTAATTGGTTTTAAATTAGTAATAACGACTACTTTTTTACCAACCATTTCTTCTGGTGTTATAAAACTAGCTACTCCACTAACAATTTGATGTACTTTATTTCCACAATCAACTTGTGATACTAACAGCTTATTGGCATTTGGATGTTTTTCACATGAAATAACTTCACCAACTTTAAATGTTAGCTTAGCAAAGTCGTCAATGGTTGCATACTCAATTTCATCTTTAATATCTTCTTTAACATCTTCTTGTTTAACTAATGCAATTTTTTCATATGCTTCAATAGCGTCTTTGGCATTAATTCTTTCAAACAATATGATGTTTTCTTTATGCAATTGTTGGTTTTTTTCCAACAAACCAAAAGATCCATTCTCACTTAATGCTTGATGTTGCGTATTTAAAATAGTTAAAATCTTACTCGCTGTTTCTGGTAAGAACCCCTTTAGCCCAACACCAATAATACGAATGGTTTCTAGCAAATGATACAAGACTGTTTGAAGCCTTTCTTCATCTTCTTTGTGCTTTGCCAAAATCCATGGTGTAGTCTCATCAATGTACTTGTTTGCTCGTTTGCTTAGCTGAATGATGTGATCAAGTGCTTGCGCTACTTTTAACTCATTCATTGACTCTTTTACTTTCGAATGAAGTGTGCTTGCTTGATTAATTAAATCTTGATCAATTTCACGTACAGTTGTCGGTTTTAGCGTGTTTCCATCAAAATATTTCTGTGACATCGACCATGTACGATTGACTAAGTTTCCTAAGGTATTCACTAAATCAGCGTTAATTCTTTCAATAATGGATTCTAATGTAACGGTCCCATCATTCGCGAAGGGCATTTCACGTAGCATGATATATCGAACTGCATCCACACCAAACAAGGATACTAAATGATCTGCGTACATGACGTTACCTTTAGACTTACTCATTTTACCATCACCAACTAAAAGCCACGGATGACCAAACACTTGTTTTGGTAGCTCTATATCAAGTGCCATTAACATAATTGGCCAATACAACGTATGAAAACGTAAAATATCTTTCCCAATAAGATGAACATCCGCAGGCCAATACTTCTTAAATAACTCTTTATGATTACCATCAACATCATAACCTAATCCTGTGATGTAGTTGCTTAGTGCATCAATCCAAACATAGACAACATGTTTTGAATCAAAATCTACAGGAATACCCCATGAGAATGATGTACGTGATACCGCTAAATCTTGAAGTCCAGGTTTAAGAAAGTTATTGACCATCTCATTTCTGCGAGATGATGGTTGAATAAACTGAGGATTTTCTTCAATATGTTTCATTAGTCGATCTTGATACTTACTTAGTTTAAAAAAGTAAGATTCTTCTTTTTCTTTATGTACTTCACCATGACAGTCAGGACATTTACCGTCTTTAAGTTGCCCTTCAGTGAAAAAAGATTCACATGGAGTACAGTACCATCCTTCATACACGTCTTTGTAAATGTCACCTTGATCGTATAGTTTTTTAAATATTTTCTGTACTTGTTTTTCATGATACTCATCCGTTGTGCGAATAAAATGATCATAGGATGTATTCATTAAATCAAAAATATCTTGGATTTCTTTCGCTACTTGATCGACAAATTCTTTTGGTGATTGATTATTTTCTTTTGCTTTACCTTCAATCTTTTGGCCATGTTCATCTGTTCCTGTTTGAAAATAGACATCATAGCCTTCTTCTTTTTTAAATCGAGCAATTGCATCGGCTAACACAATTTCATACACATTCCCTAAATGTGGCTTGCCGGATGTATAAGCAATAGCTGTAGTAATATAATAAGGTTTTTTCATTGTTTTGACCTCCCATTGAATAAAAAAACGACTGTCTAAGGACGCAAAGCGCGGTACCACCTTAGTTCACAATCGTGCACTTATTTCTTTAACGCAGAATAACGGTTTATCTTACCTATCAGATAAACAGCTTCAAGATCATGTTCATTATGATTCAGGATGTGTTTTCACCAACCACACACTCTCTTGACCTTTTTCATAACTACTCTTCTTTTCATCGCTTGTTCTCTATGATTATACTCTTTGTGTACTTTACTGTAAAGAAAAGCCTACAATTCCATCTTATTTTCAAGCAAAAAGGTCATTTCTGACCTTCAACAACGTTTACTATGATAAATCTCATAACACTTATTCTTAGGTAAGCCTGTTTTTGCTGCTACTTCTTTAATGGCATCTTTTGCACTTAACCCAGATTGAATTAATTCATCAATGGATTGATACACTTCATTAAGATCAACTGGTTGAACTTTGATTCCTTCATCACCTTCGATAATTAGAACCATTTCACCTTTGTATGTATCTGCTTCTTTTAATATTCCTGATAAAGAGCCTCGTATAAACTCTTCATGCAATTTTGTTAGCTCTCTTGCAAGACAAGCTTTACGATCTCCAAGTAGTTCTAAACATAATTTCAATGTTTTTTCTATTCGATGTGGAGCTTCATAAAACACAAGTGTTGCTTGATAATGACGAAGCCTTGTAAGCAATCCTCTTACCTCTTTTTGATTACTTGGTAAAAACCCATGAAAATAAAATGGATGGGTTACAACTCCTGAAGCTACTAATCCATTTAACAGTGCACTACTTCCACTAATAGGAATAACATTGTATCCATGCTTGATTATGTTTTGTACCAACACATGCCCTGGATCAGCAATTAATGGATAACCAGCATCACTTACTAAAGCCACATTATATCCCTTATGCAACAACATTAAAATGCCTTTGACACTTGAATGTTCATTAAACTTTTGATGAGAAATGAGTTTGGTATGAATATCAAAGTGACTTAAAAGTTTTGCTGTATGTCGAGTATCTTCGCACGCAATAACATCTACTTCTTTTAATATGGAAATGGCTCTTGGAGTCATTTCTTCTAAATTTCCAATGGGCGTCGCCACAATGTAACATTTTGGGAAATCATTGGAAAAACTTTTTTGACGATGCACAAGCATCACTCCTTACTTTGTCTTAAACTTGTATCATTCATTAATTGTTCAAAGGTTAATTGAATGGATTCTTCTCTGTTTTCAATTTTTGCTTGTTGGCTAATAATATTCATAGATGAAACACGATACTTTTTACCTTGATATTCAATTTGTTCGTTCATTTTTGGTAAGTTTTTCTTTGCTTCTTTGTATATGCAATTTTCATATTTTAAACAACACATTAACTTTCCGCATTGACCAGATAGTTTTGGAATGTTTAATGCTAACATTTGATTTTTTGCCATGTTTATGGATATCACATCAAAATCTGTTAAAAACCGGGAACAACATGTCTCTTGTCCACATGTTCCGATTCCACCAATAAATTTTGCTTTATCCCGTGGACCTATTTGTCTTAACTCAATACGACACTTAAAAATGGCCGCCAATTGCTTTAATAAATCTCTAAAGTCTACTCTCTCATCCGCAACATAAGAGAAGATGATCTTAGAACGATCTAGTGTGTATTGTGCATCAATTAATCGCATGTCTAATCCAGAGTCTTCAATAGCTTGTTCACAAACATCCTTTGCGTCTAAAGCTAACTGAACATTGTCTTTGTAGTCTAAGATGTCTTTGTTTGTTGCCTTTCTAAGTACTGGTTTAATTTCACTTGAAAGATTAACTTCTTCCATTGGTATTAATCGTGCAATAACATCACCCAATTCAAGACCTCTAGCCGTTTCTACAACTACCTTATCATCCATTGTATAGTGATCTTCGTTTGTACCGAAGGTGTATGCTTTTTTAATTCCTTCAAAGCGAATGATGCAAGCATATTTAAACTCGTGTTTGTTTGTTGATTCGCTCATCGCTTATCCTCCTTGTTTTATTTGTTGTAAGGGCAAACATCATTTGGTCGACTAATAGATTCATGTTTGCGTTTGTTTGTATTTTATCTTTACCTTCGTTAAATATTTGCATCGCATAAAGATTAAATTTTTGTAAGTTTTTATTGTGAATTGCTTCATCCCACCAATCCACATCCAATGTGTTTTGATAAGCACTCTCTTTAAAGAAAATATACGAGATTTGGCAAAAAAGTTCAATGGTTTGCTTAATTTCTTTGCTTTTAAAGTTAAAACCTTGCTTTTGCAAATAAATACTAGCACCTAAAACATCGTCTTGAGCACGAGTAATGAATTCTTTAAATGTTTCTAACGTAGTCGAAAATTGCTCGCTGCTTGCTAAATCAATTGCACTCTCTAAATCTGAGACCATAAATGAAATTAAGTATCGACTTAATTTATCTTGAATGTCTTCTTTTAATAATGGCTCAATTTGTGTTGCGGCTTGTGATAAAAAAGGAATAACTTGGGTTCTAGATAAAATGGTTGGCAACAACTGATCTTGATTTTCACTTGTTAATATTGCAAGCATATCACTAGATGCTGGTTCTTCTAAAAATTTCAGTAAACTATTTAACGCTTCATTTGTTGCGTTTTCCACATGATGGATAATATATACTTTTTTTCCTGCTTTTTCTAAACTTGTTTGTAAAAAACGTGATTGTAACTGCAATATTTCATCTTTTTTTATGTTTCTTTGATGACCATCAATGAGTATTACATCCGTATACGATGATTCACGTACTCGACGACATGTGTTGCATGTTTCACAAGCAAACGCATGATTTTTATTTTCACACACCATGGTTTGAGCAAGTAAAATTGCAGCTTCTTTTGTTAATGTTCCTTTTGCACCTGAAAACAAATAAGCATGACTTAGCTGATTATTTACAAGTGAATTCTCCAAAATTTGCATCGCTACTGGCTGAAATTGCCGCAATTTTTCTAAATACATGTTACACAACCTTTGATTTTATAATGTTCACCGCATCATAGACAATATCTGCAACTTGACGATCAGCATCCACAATATAGTATCGATCTTTGAATAGTTCTTTTATTTGCTCATATCCTTTCGCAACTAAAAGGTGAAATTGTTCTTTTTCTCTATCCAATCGATCACGATAATGACGATCAGCTATACGTGATAATCCTTTTAGAGGATCGATATCAAGAAAAATTGTTAAATCTGGATAAGTTCCTTCGATTGCAAACTCATTGATTGACAATACTTCCTTAATACCGATTTCTCGACCTACTCCTTGATAAGCTAAAGAACTATCAACAAATCGATCGCAAATAACAATCTTATTCTCTTTTAATGCAGGTAATATTTTTTCTACTAAGTGTTGTCTACGTGATGCCGCATATAAAAGTGCTTCAGTTTTCTTGTCCATTGCTGTATTTTTCGGATCTAAAATAATATCTCGAATTTTCTCTGCAATTTCAATGCCACCTGGCTCACGTGTGTATATAACATCAAACCCTTCGGTTTTTAATTGTTGATAAACATTGTTGCTGATGGTCGTTTTCCCACTACCATCAGGTCCTTCAAAAGTAATAAACCAACCTCGATTCATAATATACTCCTTCTTGTGACATTATATCACGAACATTACATATAAATTGTACAATTTTCAGTAGAATATAGTCTATAATAGTAGTGAGGTATTGTATGAAAAAAGTTGAAAAGCCTTTAGTACAAACAAAAAAATACGATGGTAAAATCGTAAATGTACGTATTGATCAAGTTGAAGTCGATAAGACTAAACGATTACGAGAAGTAGTTGAACATCCTGGAGGTGTTTGTGTCTTAGCGCTTAACCATAAAAATGAAGTTATCATGGTTGAGCAATTTCGTTATGGAGTGCAATCGTTTTTGCTTGAACTTCCAGCTGGTAAAAAAGAGCTCAATGAAGACCCTTTATTGACTGCAAAAAGAGAACTACAAGAAGAAACTGGCTTCAAAGCAAATGTTTGGCTTGATTTTGGGGTGTTTTATCCTTCTCCTGCTTACCTAGATGAAGTTATTCATTTGTATATCGCTAAAGAGCTTACAGCAACCAGTCAACAACTTGATGAGGGTGAATACTTAGATACATTTTTTATGCCATTAGAAACATTAAAACAAAAAATACTAGCCAATGAAATTAAAGACGGTAAAACAATTGCCTGTGTGCTTCGTTATCTTTTGAGTCAAAAATAGATTAAGTACTGTGTATTTGTTATAATTTTAAATAAAGGAGAAAGAACTTATGAATCGCTTAAAAGCATTACGAATTATTAACTTATTGCTTATTGTTGTGTTTTTCTTTATTGCAACTAGTGGACTATTGTATTGGGTTGGTTGGTTAAATATTCCTTATTCTACCTTTCGACTAGTGCATCCATTAACTGGATTAACGCTAGTTGTGTTGGTTATTTTCCACTTAATACTTAACTACAATTGGATAAAAGCAAACTACTTAAAAAAGCGGAAATAATTCCGCTTTTATTGTGTTTTTTCATTGCCTATGTTAGATAGTATTAACAATACTACAAGCAGTCCAAGTAAGATTAAAGCACTATTACTAAAGAGTGGTGGTAAATCTATTGTATAGTATAGACCATATGCCCTTAATACACCATCAAATACAATCGGATAACCAATCCATAGTGCAAGCTGTGTTACTATCACAATGCCAATGGCATAGATTAAATATTGATTGAAAAATATTTTTTGATAAGTCATGGGTTGAATACCTATTTGCTTATAAAGTTTATTGTCCTTTTGACTCTCCATGCTTTGAATAAGTGTGTACGCTACTATGTTAATTAGTAAGACTATAACTAGAATACCAAGCATAAAACTCATGAAATAAAATATTTGGTTTTGATTTTCTTGATTGGCGTTATTAAGCATGTTTAACACATCACCATAAGAAGTATATGTAATGTTTTGCTCATCCATCGCTAACTCAAAGGTAGATGGATCTACATCACTTTTCATGTTTATTAAATACATGTTTAAATAAGGTACCCCTACCTCAATCATTTGGCGCTTACGATATACATACATTATCCAACCATTGTCGATAAGTGTATTTACTGTTCCAGAAATTGTAGCAGCTGTTTCATGAGAAGAATATGAGTACTGAGGCATGGCATAAAACAAATACCCACGTTCAGGTTGTCCATAGTTAGCAAGATTTTCTTCAGAATACACATACGCATCACGAATATCCATGTGTTTTCTTGATGCTAATGTAAACCGATAATTTTCGGGAAACTCAGAATATATCTGACGCCAATCCGGTGGATAATCTCCTTCTACCACTTCTGTAAAAGGTTCAATGAGTGTCCAAAAGATAAGCATGTTTCCTTTGTAATACGTTCTAACATACTCTGAAAAATGAATATCCACAAAATAGAGATCACTTAACTTATCTACCATCACTTGATCACTAGCATACTCATTTGTGAACTCCCAATGAGCAAAAGGAGCATCTTGAACGATATAATCAAATTGAACTCCAAGTGTATCCTTGTTGTATATTTGACCCATCTGATGGGTGATAAACACATTGGAAAACAAGGTAAACATAACAACACTTACCACAAGCAAAGAGGAAACAAAAAACCCTTTGTGTGCAAACAATGATTTAAAAGCAATGATAACCGGAAGTGTTCTTCTTTTTGTTTGTGGATTTGTAATGAATGCTTGTTGTTTTGTTTTCATGCTTGTTAGTGATTGCTTGATCATCTTTTTAATCTGGTATGTATACGTGATCCCGATAACAATAAAATACACCAAAGAAGCGATCATACTAATTGTAAAGATGATACTGTTTAGATCAAAGACATTTGCTAATGAACGATCTTGATAAAACATAATCCCTACCACAACATTTAAGATAGCAAAAAGGATGAATGCGAAAGCAAACACAACACCTAGTCGTGCTTGAAAAACTCGTTCTATTTTTTTGTGTTCAAGTCCAACTATGCTCATCAACCCAATGTTTGCAGCATTTTGTTTTAGTTGCCGCTTGATGAAGACGATAAAACTATACGCTGTTGAAATTAATAAACCAAACAAACTAAACATGCTCACGTGTTTGTAAAGCAAATCATTTGTGGATAAATAATCTGTTATTTCATAGGAAGCTATGATTTTCTCTTGAGTAACATCCATGTTGTGTGAGTCAAGCAATTGTTTCACTAAACTTTCTTCTGCTCGACGAGAATAATCTTCAAAACGCACTTGCAACACTTCTCTACTGTGAAATGGATACAAAGAGCCAAGTTGTCTAAGAGTGTCCATATTTCCTAATGCTACAGACTTAAAAGGGAAATCAAACAATGGAATCTCTTTTAATCCCTTATCTGAAACATACGCATCATTGAAGTTTACAAAATCAATGATACTGACAATAGTAAAGGTAATTGTCTCATTTTGAACGTCAAATTGTATAGTAGATGCTAAAGGATCTTTTCCTTCTTTTGTTAATTGTCTAGCGTAACTTTCACTTATTGCTACTTCATAATCACTAAGTTCAGACAATGCTTTCCCTTTTATAACTTCATATTGGTTCGTTTCATTATCAGATGTATACCCCATTACAAATATATCGTACTCACGGTCATCGTTAACAAAAGGAAAAGCATATGACATGTCGACATTTAGTTGCCTTCTTGTTGTGAGTTGATATTGATCTAAAATCTCATTTATTCTATTTGAACCTAATCCAATCATCCCAAAAGAAAGTTGCTCATCCGATTGTGAGTATCTTTCAGGTGTAAGAATGTATGTATGTGCACCATTAACTTGATTGATGCGGTTAACTAATGTTAAATCTTTTGTCCATATGGTCGTAGTAACCTGGATAGAAACAAGAACTAAGAAACTTAAAAAAACTAACAAGGACACTGTTTTAAGTTGCTTTTGTATAAAAGCTTTAAACAGTAATTTCATAGAACATCCACAGCTAATGAGACAATCTTGTCAACTCTTTCATGTTCATTTAGGTTTATTAAAGACTCATCAACAGTAAATTTGCCCCCAGATAATAGTAAAAGTCTACTCCCATAGGAAGCCATTTTAATAGAATGAGTCACCATCACAATCGTTTGTCCTTGTTTATTAAGTGTTTCTAATATTTCCATGATTTCTTTTGCAACAGTTGGATTTAAAGATGCAGTTGGTTCATCCGCAAATAAAACTTTAGGTTTATTGATTAAAGCACGTGCAATTGCGCATCGTTGTCTTTCACCACCTGAAATTTGATATGGATGTTTGTAAGCCACATGATCAATACGTAATTGTTTCATTAAATCAATCGCGTCTTCTTTTGCATTTTCATCAATTTGCAGCTTTGCAATCATAATGTTCTCAATCATTGTAAGTGTTTCGATCATATGGTTTTCTTGAAAGATAAAACCTAAATCATGAAGTCTAATTTTTTGAACTTCATTTTTTGTGTACTTTAAAAGATTCTTTCCATCCAAAAGAACTTCACCTGATGTTGGTTTGTCTAATGTTGATATACAATTTAAGAATGTTGATTTTCCAGCACCACTTTCTCCCATGACCATAACAAATTCTCCTGCATGGATTTTTGACGATATTTCATGAAGCACTGAAATGGATTCTTTGCCGTTTAAAAACGACTTGGATAGTTGATTGATTGTAAGCATAACGAACTCCTTTGTGATATTATACACGAAGGTGGTTGGTCTGACAATCACTATTGTTAACTAATTTGACTAGTATTAAACTATTGCTTACAATAGCATCATAAAGGAGAATATATGTATGGTAACGATTATACTTGTTTCACATTCTAGAAAAATAACCGATGGGCTAAAAGAAATGATTGAAGAAATGACAGGAAATTTTGATTCGATAACCATCATCTCTGCTGGGGGAACAGAAGATGGACGATTAGGAACAGACCCTGTTAACTTAGTTAAAGAGATTGAAAATAGTGCTAACATGGACAACATTTACCTATTTGCAGATATTGGAAGTGCTGTTATGAGCATTGAAACAGCACTAGAACTGATTGAAGATGATCAACTGCGAGATAAATGTGTGTACATTGATGCACCACTTGTAGAAGGAGCTTTCGTTGGTGCTGTTAAATGCATGTCGGATGCTTCTAAAGAAGCTGTTGTTGCTGAAGTAAGCAAACTTAATCCAAATACAGATTAAAAAGAACTCCGAAGAGTTCTTTTTTACTGTTAATATAGTACTTCAAGTAACTTTTTAAATAAAATTCCTGATGAATAAGAGCCTGGATCGATGTGTCCAATGGAACGATCTCCTAAATAAGATGCCCTTCCTTTGGTAGCTTTAAGTGGCGCCGTTGCTTCGACAATTTCATCAACGGTAGATGGCGTCAATATGCCTTCCTTCATCTTTTCGATAGCAGGTTCCCATAAATCCACCATGGTTTTCTCATTGCGTTGTGCTTTCCCACGTTTTTTGATAGATTCAATTCCCGCTTCAAGCATTTCAATGATATCTTCCACTGAAAGTTCTGTTTTATCACCCGTTAGTTTTGCCATAGCCATAAATGCAGAACCATACAATGGACCTGATGCGCCACCTACCTTACTTAACAGTGTCATTCCTAAAAGTTTCAGTTCATCTGTTATTGAATCGACACCTTTCGCGTCTCTTGCTGTTAAATAAGCAGTTAGCCCTTTACTCATATTAAATCCGTGGTCTCCATCACCGATGGCATTGTCTAAATCACTTATGTAATTCTTTTCTTCATTGACAACGGATGCCCACTTTTTAAACCATATTACGATCTTCTCTTGATTCATACAATTACCAACCGATAACTTCTACTTCTTGATTTAGTAGATCTAACCATTTTTTATCTTTAAGACGGAAAATAGTTAAGGATACACCTGCCATCTCAATGGATGTCATTTTATCGCCTAATAGTTTCTTCGCAACTTTGATGTTGTCTTGTGCTAATAGTTTTAATACATCATTTGCGAAAACATATTGTTCCATTAATGGAGTAGCTCCCATACCATTAACAAATACTACAACTTCATCATCTGATGTTAAGTTAAGTTCTTTTTTAATTTTGGTATAGAATTCTTTCGCCATTTCTGAAGATGAGGTTAATTTTAATTTTTTATACCCTGGTTCCCCATGAATACCAATTCCAAATTCAATTTCATCTTCTGCTAATTCGAATCCTGGTTTTCCTGCTTCTGGAACTGTTGCCGGTGATAGTGCAAGCCCTAAGGTTGCCATTTCTTTAATTAATTTTTCTGATTCTTCTTTGATTTCTTCTAATGATGCGCCATTTTCTGCAAGTGCACCACAAATTTTGTGTACTAGAACAGTTCCTGCAACACCACGACGACCTTCAGTCCATGTGGAATCTTCAACAGCAATATCATCATTAGTGATAACTGTTTCTACTTTAATTCCATCATTTTCTTCAGCCATTTCTTTTGCCATTTCAAAGTTAATAACATCACCTGTATAGTTTTTAATAACTAAGAAAACACCAGCACCTTTATCAGCTGCTTTAATTCCTTCATAAACTTGGTCTACTGTTGGTGAAGTAAAGACATCACCACATACGGCTGCACTTAACATACCTTTACCAACAAAACCAGCATGTGATGGTTCGTGACCACTTCCTCCTCCGGAGACAAGACCTACTTTTCCTTTGCCTTCGTAGTTACGGGCCACTACACGAGTGTCACCAACACGATGTACAATGTCACTGTGAACTTCAACTAATCCACTAATCATTTCTTCAACTACGTCTTCTGGTCTATTCAGAATCTTTTTCATGCTATACTCCTCCTTTATAAAGTATTTTTATGACTACACAATCAATTGTGTATCCGCTTTCATTATAGATTTTACGTTACTTTTTTGCAAATCAAACACTATGTTGTCGAAAATTGTCGAATAAAAGACAAAAAGAAAAGCTTGAGTTGCCTCAAGCTTCAATCATACTCTCTTCCCAAACTTCATCTGCTTCTACTTCTAATAAATCACACAAACTTGCGGCTACATTGGCTAAGCCAAAATCACCTTGTTTTAATGTCACATCTTTGTTTATCACAATAAATGGTACTGGGTTTAATGTGTGTGCTGTTTTTGGTTTTGGTGGTTTTGTTTCATCTTTTGATTTCTCAAACATCTCATCAGCATTTCCATGATCGGCTACAATTACTAAAATTCCATTGACCTTATCAACTGCCTTTTTAACACGACTTAGCATTAAATCAACAGTTTCAACACTAATTTGTGCTGCTAAGAAATCGCCTGTATGTCCTACCATATCACCATTAGGGTAGTTAATGCGTAGAAAATCATATTCTTTTGATAAAATTGCTTCAATAAGTTTATCCGTAATTTCCGCTGCTTTCATCCAAGGGCGTTGCTCAAATGGTACTAAATCAGAAGTTACTTCGACAAAGGTTTCGTGTTTGTCACTAAACTTTCCTGATTTATTTCCATTCCAGAAATATGTCATGTGCCCAAATTTTTGTGTTTCTGATATCGCAAACATTTTTAAGTCATGCTTAATAAGTTGTTCACTTAGAGTATGTCGTATTCTTGGTGGAGCAACTAAAAATCTTGAAGGAATATGTAAATCCCCATCATACTCTAACATACCTGCATATTTAATGTTTGGCAATGTACGCTTGAATTTATCAAAATTCTCTTCTTCAAATGCTCTGGATATTTCAAGTGCACGATCACCACGGAAGTTAAAGAAGACTACACTATCGTGATCTTCAATCTTCCCGATTGGTTTTCCATCTTTGGCAATGACAAATGCATCTAAGTATTGATCAGAAACATCTTCTTTTTCTCGATTGGTCGTTATTGCTTCTGTTGCACTAGCAAATTGCGGACCTTCACCTAGTACGTGAGTTTTCCATCCAAGTTCAACCATTGACCATTCAGCTTCGTATCGGTCCATGGTAACTTTCATACGTCCACCACCACTTGCGATACATGCAAAGAAGCTTTCATCATTTAATGAAGCCATGTGTTCTTCAATAGCATCCACATAATCAAGTGCAGATTTCGAAGGAACATCACGTCCATCCAATAACGCATGTAAACGAACATTTTTAATTCCTTCTTTTTTTGCTTGTGTTATTAATGATTTAATATGATTGATGTGTGAATGCACATTACCATCTGATAATAATCCAATAAAATGCATAGTATGATCTTTTGCATACTCTGCCATTTCTTTCCATGTTTCTGATTCGTATATTGTTCCATCCGCAATGGATTCATTGACAAGTTTAGCTCCTTGAGAATAAATTTGTCCACATCCTAATGCATTATGCCCAACTTCTGAATTTCCCATATCATCATCGGTTGGCAAACCAACTGCTGTTCCATGTGCTTTCATTAATAAGTTAGGAGCATTTTTCATGGCATCGTCTAAAAACGGTGTGTATGCTGATTTAACTGCATTACCATATGTCTTTTCACTAATTCCTACTCCATCCATTACTACAAATATAAGTGGTCTTCTACTCATTATTTCCTCCTATTTTCATAAAATAACAACGGATTATCCGTCGTTATTCATCATCATCAGCTTGTGGCAAAAAGAAGATTTGTTCTCCATCTTTTGACAACATAAATCCTGCACGAGCATAGTTTTTTACATACTCTGGATCTAGCAGCTTATCTTTTTGTTCTGACAAGTATTGATGTTCATTTTGAATATCTTCTAAATGCTCTTCTACTTGTGTTAATTGATTGCTTAGTTGCACTGTCGCAATAATTTCAAGGGCTACTTGAAACAGTAAATAAACAGCTGTGATAAACACGCCTACCATTAGAACATTAATAACAGCATGCCTAACTTTTCTTGTCTTTTTTTTCTGCATAATCTCACCTTCTTATTGCATTTTTAATTATACTAGTTACTTCTTAAATTGCAAGTTCGTGCATTTTCTGCATTATTGTTCGATTATTTCTACCATATTTTGCGCATCTGTTTTCTTTGGGTTGATTAAAAGTGCTGCAACTCTTATTTTCAATGTTCGTTCCCCAAATGTAAGTTCAATTTCATCATTTACCTCTACTACCGTAGATGGTTTGGCAATCTTGTTATTTACTTTTATTTTTTCGTTATCGGCTAAAATTTTCGCCACTGATCTTTTTTTAACAATTCTTGCTACTTTCAAAAATTTATCAACTCGCATGATACAACTCCTTTTTTGTTTCTACTAAAACTTTGTTTAAATTCAAAACCCACTCATCCGTTTTCTTAATGTGCATGCTTATTTTATTTTTAGTGTACTTTAACTGTATGTCTGTTGAAATGTTGCTGATGGCTTCAAAGAAAGCAATACCATTAATTGTTTGACTATACTTTGCATTAAACACTAATTCTACATGATGCAATCTATCCTTAAAGGAATCAATACGATCTTCTTTAAGTAATATTTCTAAACGTTTCTTTTCAAATAACATTTCCACTGCAAATGGTAGTTTACCATAATTATCAACAATTTCTTGATAATACTGTGTTAATGCACCCATAGTCTTAATCTTTTGTATTTCTTGATACATTGTCAATTTTGAAATATCTTCATCTGTAAATGCTTTTGGTATATATGCTTCCACATGCAAATTCAATGGTCTATCTTCTTGTTCTTGTTCTACTTGATGTTGTTGTTTCTTTTTAGCAATTGCATCTTTAAGCAGTTCAATGTACATATCCATACCAACAGTGTTTATAAAGCCTGATTGTTTCGCCCCTAGCATATCCCCTGCTCCACGAATTGTTAAATCTCGCATTGCAATTTTATATCCACTACCAAGCTGTGTAAACTCTTTAATTGCTTGTAAGCGTTTTGTTGCAATTTCTGATAGTTGTTTCTTTTTAGGGTACATTAAATACGTGTACGCTACTTTATCAGATCGTCCTACTCTACCTCTTATTTGATACAGTTGAGATAGTCCAAAATTCTCTGCTTGATCAACTATCATAGTATTGGCATTTGGTATATCTATTCCTGTTTCAATAATTGTTGTACACACTAAAATTTGATACTCATTGTTCATAAACCGAATCATTACATCTTCGATTTCATTTCGGTCCATCTTACCATGAGCTACTCCAATGGATGCATTTGGTATATCCTCTTGGATTTGTGAGGCAACTTGATAAATTCTATCTATTTGATTAAACAGATAAAACACTTGCCCATTTCTTGAAAGTTCTCTTTCAATTATTTCTTTAATTAATAATCGGTTTTTTACAACAACATACGTTTGAATTGGCATTCTGTTTTGTGGTGGTGTGTTTAGTTGTGATAAAGAGCGTAATCCAATTAATGACATTTGCAATGTTCGCGGTATCGGTGTTGCACTTAATGAAATAACATCAATGTGTTGTTTTAGTTGTTTAATCTTCTCTTTATGTTCAACTCCAAAGCGTTGTTCTTCATCGATGATCAGCAAACCTAAATCTTTAAACTTAACATCGGATGACAACAAACGATGAGTACCAATAAGAATATCAACTTTTTGTTTTTTTAGATCAGAAAGAATTCTTTGTTGTTGACTACCTAGTACAAAGCGATTAATGACTTCAATGTTTACCGCATGATTTTTAAATCTGTTTTTAAATGTTTTAATATGTTGAAACGACAATACGGTTGTTGGACAAAGAAATGCAACTTGTTTGTTGTTACTTACTGCTTTAAATGCTGCTCGCATAGCAACTTCTGTTTTTCCAAAACCAACATCACCACAAAGCAACCGATCCATTGGTTTACTGCTTTCCATGTCTTTTTTAATTTCGTCAATTGCGATTTGTTGATCTATTGTTAGCTCATAATCAAACTCATCTTCAAATTGTTTTTGATCTTCAGTATCTGTGTCAAAGGAGAATCCAATGTCCTTTTCGCGCTCACTATATAATGATAGTAAATTTTCAGCAATTTCTAAAACACTCTCCGTTACTTTTTCTTTTGTCTTTTGCCACTCGGATGTTCCTAATTTATTTAATCTTGGTACTATTCCTTCCATAGAAACAAATTTTCGTACTAATTGAAACTGTTCTAAAGGGATAAATAATTTAGCTTCATCTTTATAAACAACATGCAAATAGTCTGTTTTGATTCCATTAATTTCCTTGTTTACAATACCTAAATATTTGCCAATACCATGATCTTTGTGTACAACATAATCATTTTCTTTCAACTGTTCAACATTTTGCAATATTTCAGCTTCTTTAAATCGATTGTTGTATTTTGATGGTGTTTTCTTTGTAAGAAACAGTTCATGTTCACTTATGACTAACAACTTTTCATTACTAAACTCAAATCCAAAATCAACCTCACTAACTAAAACATTTATGGTGTTAGCCTTAATTTGATGGCTCATGATGACATATTCCATCTTTTTCTTAACTAGTATTTCAATTAAACCTGGTAAGCTAACAGTAGAAGCAGTAATGATAATGGTATAGTCTTGTTTATGGTGTTTGATGTAGTTAAGCTTATGATTAATATCACCTGCTCCTAAATCGACGGCATGAAAAGGCAACGTGATTTGATTTTTTGCTTCGAAATTTGAAATGAATAACGCATTGTGTTTGTTGTATTCATCATTGATATGATTAAAAAGTTCATTGTAATCCAACATGTGTACACGTTCAAATCGTTCCATTAAATAATTAGTGTTATCTTCGACTATTTTCTCATAAGCGCTTGTTGATTGCTCTTGACTTGAAACAATCAACTGGCAATCGTTAATATAATCAAAAATTGTTGATAAATTTTTTCCCATAGCGAAATAACAATACAAACGTGGATGATAATTGTCTTGTGTAATGTCTTCTAAATCCATCGATAATAGCGAAGTAAGATGGTTGTCTTTTTTAGATGATATTTCTTGTTTTGCTTTTTGAATTATCATTTCCATACTAGATTTATGTTCGTTGCTCCATAATAAATCAGTCGCAATAAATAGTTGTACTTGATCAACTTCTTTTATTGTTCGTTGAGTATGAATGTCGAAAAATCGGATGCTTTCAATTTCATCGTCAAAAAATTCTATGCGAATCGGTTGTTCATAACTGACATCGTACACATCCACAATACTTCCACGATTTGAATATAACAGTGGTTGATCTACTCGAATCGTCTTGTTATACCCTGATTTAATTAAATGATCGATCAGTTCATTGTACTGTATCTTCATGTTAACTTTTATGTTTAAAAGTTGCTTTTTAACATCTTTAACTAAAGGTAATTTACGGGAAATAGCTCCTACATGTGTAACTACGATTTTACTTTTAGTAAACATGATTTTTGACAAGGCTTCAATTTTATCACTCATCATTTGATTAGATGATGCAATTTCTTCAACTCTAAAAGAATCCTCTTGGGAAAACAGAACAACTTCAAGGTTATCTTCTAACAAAGAAACAAGTTTGTCATATAGCTGTTGAGCCAAATATAAATTTGGTTTAACAATACAAATATTTCTCTTTTTCTTTACATAAGAAGCTGCAATTAAAAGAGCTTCATTATCCAATGAAACCGCAGCAAATCGTTGATTATGATTGATTAACTCATCAATCACATGATGATTACTTATCTTCTGTAATATTGTTTTCATAGTTTCTGTTGTTGTATTTATTCATCGCAGCTTCAATTCCCTCTTTTACAAACAAAAGTGCAGCTTCTTTAGCGATGTTAACTGCTTGTGTCATTATTGGGATTTCTTGTTTAGGAAACTTTCCTAAAACATAATCAGCAGCATCGATTTGTGGATGTTTACCTATTCCCATACGAATTCTTGGAATTTTATTTGTTTTCGATAATTCAATAATATGTCTTAGCCCTTTTTGCCCGGCAGCACCACCAAAAGATCGAATTCTTACCATACCTACAGGTAAATCCATGTCATCATTTATGACAATAATATCTTGTGGCTCTACTTTAAAATATTGTGAAAGAGAATATACAGCCTCTCCTGATAAGTTCATGTATGTTTGTGGCTTAACTAAAATAATCTTCTCATTAAAATATTCTGCAAAAGCATAATGAGCATTGAACTTTTTTTGGTAAGATTCTACCTTTAATTGCTTTGCAATTTCATCCACAACAATAAAACCAATGTTATGGCGAGTTGTTTCATATTTTTTACCTGGATTACCTAATCCAACAATCATTTTCATACTTTAGACCTCACTTTATTATACAACTAAATAGGATAAACAAAAAACTTTCCTCTCGGAAAGTTACAGAGAGTTGACAAACAATCATGTTTGAAGGCTCTCTTTTTTGTTGGGAATAAAAAAAGAAGCAAATGCTTCAATTTTCTGAAAAACTGTTGAATATAGTTTATTAAGATGGTTGTTTTGGTTTATTCTATCCAAGTAATTAACCATCTTTTTCATATTCATGGCACTAAAAAGCAAGAGTATATCATCAAACACTCTTTGTTTTCCTATGTATCTGGTAAATCCCAATCCATATTTTGTCTTGGCATCTGCGAAGCATCGTTCGATTGTTTGTTTTCGCTGGGGGTATATTTCTTTCCAAAGATTACTATGACGAATGTGATTTACTGTTTCTTCTTTGTAATCGTCCCACACATGACGTGTAATGACTTTTTGAAACTTCTTATTGCCTGTACATTGATGGATAAACGGACATTTCTTACATTCTTTAGGATTCGATTTATAGAGGCGATAACCTTCTCGAGTAGTCGTGCTATACTTTAATATTTTCTCATTGGGGCATAGATAACAATCATACTCTTCATCATACATATATTCATATTTCTTGAAGTATCCTTTTTTGGTCATGGGTCTTTTATAAGGCATTAAGGGTGTTTTATCATCATCCATGATGACTTTACAAATATACGGTGTTATATAACCAGCATCCAGTACCATATGTTTAATTTCTTGGAAGTCTTCTAACATCTTTAGCTTTCGATAAAGTGGAAAGAAGCTTTGAGAATCATGAACATTACCAGGTTCAATATGAGCACCTACAATATAACCATGTTTATCACAAGCAGTATTAATACTATATGCAAAGCATTTTTCCTTTTCTCCTTTATGAAACACACCACTTTCTGGGTCATTCTTACTTACTTTTGCTTGTTTTACTTCACCGGTTTCTTCATTAAAGATGATTTCTTTTTTCCCATAATGATGACGATCTTGATTGATTTCTTCTTCTAATTCTTTTTGATAGGCTTTAGCACTTGAAACAATAAGTTCTTGTTTATTGTATTTGTTTTTATTAGCATGTGCTTTCACATGGGTTCCATCGATAAACAAAGATTCAATATCAATGAGTCCATGACTAATAAGTTCGGTTAATATATGTTCAAAGATTTTTTGAGAAACATCATTGTCTTTATATTTTCTTCGATAGTTTTGAGAATAAGTAGAATGGTCAGGAACCTTGTCTTCAAAGCTCAAATGCAAAAACCACCGATAGGCTACATTCACTTTAATCTCTTCGCATGTTTTACGCATCGAATTGATACCAAATAACTTATTGATAAAGATCATCTTAAACAAGATGACTGGATCAATTCTTGATCTTCCTTTGGTTGAATAAAGAGGATCGGTTAGTGGATAAATAAAAGACCAATCAATGTATCGATCTAATTTTCTCACTAAATGATCTTCTGGGACTAATTCGTTAAGTGGACTTACCACCATGATTTCACTTCTATCTTTGAAATTTACCGCCATTGTTTATCACCTACACTTATTTTACCAAATCTTATTTCACTCATAAATAAAAAAAAGACTGTCGACTTTATTTGTCAACAGTCTGAAACTTTCCTCTCGGAAAGTTATTCTGCGTTTTGATCATAAAATATCCGTAATCGTCTGTCTCTTCCTTCGCCTTCACTTTCAGTCTTTATATTTCTTATTTTTGAAAGTGTTTGATGGACTATTTTTCTTTCATCATTTGGCATCGGATCTAGAACTGCAGCAATTTTTGTTTTTTGCACATTTTTTGCAATTCTTTTTGCCATAAGTCGTACTTTTTCATATCGGTCTTTTTTATAATTGTTTATGTCTACAACCAATTGAAATCTATGTTTGAATTTAGAGTTAACGGCTCCTTTTACGACTGTATTAATAGCTTGAAGTGTTTGACCGTTTTTACCAATTAATATTGCATTATTAGAAGCATCAATAGAAATTCTAATTAATTCTCTTTCTTTTGAAATAGTGACATCCGCTTCAGCATCATAATGGTGTAAGAAGGTTTTAATGTAGTCTGATAAAAAATCTAGCACATCTTGTTGGGAATATACTTCAGCAACAACTTCAGAACCAAACCCAAGGAAGCCCTGCTTCTCTTCGATAACATAATATGTTAATTCTTCTGTTGATACTCCCTTTTCGTTTGCGGCTGTTTGTAGTAAATCGTCTAGATTTTTTGCTGAGTATCTTTTCATATTATCTTCTCCTTTTGGTTTAATTAATAAATTTCCATTGTATAAATAGTGTTTGCGCAACACGAACTGCTGCACTAACTAACCAATACAATGACATTGCTGTTGGCCAAGAAATTGAAATAAACATAATCATTGCCCACATACCGTACATAATTCCTTTTTGGTTATTAGGAGCTGGTGCATCACCAGGATGTTTTGGTTTGTTTTTGTTTTTACGTTTTGCAAGCATAGATGGTAGTTGCATGGATAGAAATTGGAACACACCCATCGCTGCAAAGATTACAATGTATAAGATTTGTCCGTCCATAATACCACTTAGTGGTGTTACTTTAAGACTTGCTCCTAATAGTGATCCATTTATAACTGCTTCAGAGCGTTGAACAGCTTGCCACATCGCAAGAATGATTGGTAATTGGATAAAGGAAACTAAAATTGTCCCAAACGGATTTATGTTATGTTTCCCATATATAGCTTGCATCTCTTGAGCCATTCGCATACGAGATTGCTCGTCTTTTTTACCTTCATATTTTTTCTGAACTTTTGTTAACTCTGGTTGAATGATTTGCATTTTTTGTTGAGCAACTGTTGATTTAACAGTAACACCAAATGTAATTAAATGAACTAAGATCGTAACTGCTGTGATAGCTAATGCAATTCCTATATAAGGTTGTAATGCATTAAGAAGTTTTGCCAACGGGAAAACAAACAACGCTGAAAACCAACTTTCGTTTGCCCAAATGTCGGAAAAATTAGTTGTGTAACCAATGATTCTTTCTGGTAAAACATTACCTTCTGAATCAATATTCCTTGCACACCCTGTAATGAATAACAATAAACCAACGCTTGCTATTAACTTAAAGCGTGTCTTTTGTAATAAAGATTTAAACATTTTATTCTCCTTCGATTAAGTTTCGTCACCTATTATATTAACTTTAAACACTAAATTTTCCAACAACTTTTTATTCTCTTTAAAAGTATGTTGTAAATAACCAGCACGAACAATACATATCATATCATTATTTAAAGGATAGTCGAGTAATTGTTGAAACATCATTCTTACTTGTCTTTTAATTTTATTTCTATCTGTAGCTTTACCAAGTTTCTTGCCTACAGATATGCCTATTCTTGAGTGATCTTCTTTTTTTCTGCGATAATAAACCACAAATGAATCATTTACAACAAATCTTTTGTTATCTATAATCTCTTGAAACTCATATCCTTTTAATATTCTATATTCCTTTTTCATAGAATAAAAAAGCCACCTCCAGGTGACTCATTAAGCTGACAAAACCTCTCTGCCTTTAGCACGACGTCTGGCCAATACTTTGCGGCCACCAACCGTTTTCATACGGGCTCTAAAACCATGAGTTTTTTGGTGTTTTCTTTTACTTGGTTGATAGGTTCTTTTCATATGTACTTCACCTTCACTTTCTCGTATATGAATAATTGCTTTACTATCATACAGAAAATCATCCTTAAAGTCAACAAAAGCAATAAATATGTGCTTTATTTTATCATTTGCACTTAATCTCACAATGAAAGAGTTTTCCACATTCTTTCATTGTGGAAAACCAACCAAATTATCACAAGTTCCCCACATAAATTTTGAGTGTTATTTAAACACTTGTTGAAAAAGTGGAAAAGTTACTATAATCCACTATTTTAAAGTTTTTTTTCTGTTGAAAGATTGTTGATAAGTTACATAAATTGATAACAAATACCACAATAACCACATTTAACTTGTCAACAGAAGATTTTTGATTTTTTTCCACAAAAATTAAGATGTGGATTAGTGTGGAAAACTCAATGTAAGCTAGTAAATACTAGTGTTTTGAAAAAATTGAATGTGGAGAACTTTTTTTCTTACTTAAAACATGTGGAAAAGTCACTCACTTTTATGTAAAATGTTATCACAGCTTAAGGGGAAGTAGCATATGACAGTAGCACAATTATATTTGGAAGATTTATGGAAAAAGACAAAAAATATATTAGTTGAAGACGGCTCAATCGATGAGATTGTTTTAAATACATATTTTGAAGATGCCAATTTATTAGATATACAAGAAAAATCAGCAGTAATTACAGTAAAAACACACTTACAAAAGATTATCCTTACACAAGAATCAGAAAAAATTAGTAATGCTTTAGGTCAGCACTTAGACAGAGATGTTTTTTGTAGTGTCTTATTAGAAGATGAATATAAAAAAGGTTTAAACAATTTTAAAAATGGGACTTCATCAGAAAATCAACAGCAAATTGATGATAACTTGTTGGAATCGTATACTTTTGATAATTTTGTTGTAGGACCAAGCAACAAGGAAAGCCACTCAGCAGCATTAGCGTGCGCATATAGTCCTGGTAAGTTTTATAATCCTTTGTTTATATATGGTAACTCCGGTTTAGGTAAAACACATTTACTTAATGCGGTAGGAAATTACGTAAAAAAGACAAACTTTAATAAATCTGTGTATTATACATCAAGTTCTGACTTTGTCAGTGATGTAGTAAGCTCTATTAAAAACAACACTATCGAAGAGTTTAAGCAAAATTTACAAAAAATTGACGTATTACTAATGGATGATGTCCAATTTTTAGCTGGAAAAGAGAAGTCACACGAAATTTTCTTCCATGTTTTTAATGAGCTTGTTAACAATAAACGACAAATTGTCATTACCTCTGATCGACACCCAACCGAGATTAAAGGGTTGGAAGATCGCTTAATTAGTCGCTTTTCATCTGGATTGTCTGTTGGTGTTGACTCTCCTGAATTTGAAACTTCTTTAGCAATTTTAAAGATGAAGCTTGAACATCATTCTTTAGATTCTGAAATGATAGATGATGATGTACTCACCTATTTAGCTACAAACTTCTCAAAAGATGTAAGAAAATTAGAGGGTGCTTTGAACCGTTTGATTTTTTACTCGATTAATTTTGGTTCTGACAAACACATTGATTTTAAAATGGCCTTAGGTGCATTTAAAACTCAACCTAATGTGGGTGATAAAGAATTATCAGTAAACAAAATAAAAAGAGTCGTTGCTGATTATTATGGACTAACAAAACAACAGTTAGTTTCTAAATCACGAACTAAAAACATTTCCAATGCTCGACATATAGCAATTTACTTATGTCGTAAACATTTAGACTTACCCTTTAACAAAATCGGTGAAGAATTTGGAAAACGTGATCATTCAACAATTATTAGTTCTTGCGAAAAAATTGATAAAGCTTTAAAAAATGATAATTTTATGACCGTTGCTTTAGCAGAGTTAGAAAAACAACTCATATAATCGATTTTTTCCACAAATTACACCACTTTCTTTTAACACAAAAAAGTGGTAAAATAATATAGTAAATATAGGGTTTTTGGAAGTTTTCCACATTCTCAACACCCTTAATAATAATTATCTTTTTTTAAAGATATAAGGAGGAGCCTGTATGGATTTCAAAATTTCAAAAAGATACTTCAATAATGCACTCACAACAGTAGCAAGAGCAATATCAGCTAATTCACCTTTACCAGCATTATCAGGTATCAAAATTGAAGTTTTTGAGAATGAGATATTGTTAACAGCTAGTGATTCGTTTATTTCAATTCAAAAACGTTTAACAAGTGAAGATGAAGATTTTAAATTAGAGATTAAAGAACAAGGATCTATTGTAATTGAAGCAAAATATATTTTAGAAATTGTTAGAAAAATAGATTCTGATGAAATCCATATGGAGTTATTAGATGGTTCACTAACAAAAATTAGTGGATACTATGCAGAATTCAATATTAATGGTACAAAAGCAATCGATTTTCCAACAATTGATTTTTCAAAACCTGATAAGCAGTTTACGGTTGAAGCGGGGAAATTATTGAAAATAATTAACCAAACAGCTTTTGCGACAAGTGATAAAGAAACAAGACCTGTTTTAACAGGAGTTAATTTTAGAAAAGTTGGAAACAATTTAGAATGTGTTGCTACTGATAGTTATCGTTTAGCTAAAAAAGTTGTTAATTTGCCTGAAGAAGGAGATTTCAATATAACAATTCCATCAAAAGCTTTATCTGAAATTGCTAAATCAATTGAAAGAGAAAGTGATGTTGTTGTTTGCGTATCTGATAAAAAAGTTCAATTTTGGATTGATCATATTGTAGTTCAATCACGATTGATTGATGGTTTATATCCAGAAACAAGTCGGTTAATACCAACAGAGTTTAATTATGAGTTACTTGTAGATGCTCGTGATATTCTAAATGCTATTGATAGAGCAAGTTTTATAAAAAGTGAAGGAATTTCAATCATTCGCTTATCTGCTTCTGAAAACGAAATTGTTATTTCAAGTAAATCACAAGAAGTGGGGTCATCAAAAGAAAAACTTACAGCAATCTCATACAAAGGAGAGCCATTAGAAATTTCATTTAGTGGAAGATATGTCTTTGATGCAATTCGTGCATTAACTGGACCAATTGTTAAGATTGAATTTAGTGGTGATATGAAACCGTTTGTTCTAAGAGCAACAGATGACGATTCGGTATTACAACTAGTGTTACCGGTAAGAACATACTCCTAAATTTAAAAAAGCCCTCCGGGGCTTATTTAGTGAGATAGAGAGGAGTTTGCATGGTTAAAATACATGGTGAATTTATAACGTTGGGTCAATTATTAAAAAAAGAAGACTTTATTTCTTCTGGTAGTGAGGCAAAGATATTTTTGTTAGAAAACAACATTAAAGTTAACAATATAGTTGAAGCAAGAAGAGGAAAAAAACTGTATGCTGGAGATGTTGTAGAAATTAACAATAAAAAACTTGTAATCGAAAATGAAAATTGAGTCAATAAATTTATCAAATTTTAGAAACTTCAACAAAGAAACAATTGTTTTTCACCCAAAAACTACAGTTTTAGTAGGAAATAATGGTCAAGGTAAAACAAATATTCTGGAAAGTGTTTATTTATTATCGATGGCACGCTCATTTCGAGTAAAAGATGAGAAAGAGTTGATCCAACATGGTAGTTATTTATCAAAAATAGCGGGCTTATTCTCAGATAAAGGTGTAAAAAAACAAATTACAACTATTATTCATGACCAAGGTAAAACTATTTTGGTAAATAAACAAGCTATAGCATCAATAAAGTCTTTTATAGGAGAAATTCATACTGTTTTATTTTCTCCAAGTGACATGACGTTTTTTGATGGATCACCAGGAAACAGAAGAAAATTTCTTGATAGTGAAGGTTCAAAGTGTAGCAAACTATTTGTGGATGCCTTGTATCAATATACAAAAACACAAAAAGAAAGAAACCTTTATTTAAAAAATGAAAACCCGGATTCAACATATTTAGATGTGCTAGATCAACAAATGGTCACCCAGCAAATTGAAATTATAAGATTTAGAGAAGAGTTTATTCAATTTCTTGATGATCATGTTACTGATATATACAATTCTTTGTCATTAGAAAATGATAAAGTAAACATTGTATACAAGACTATCTTTGATTTAAAGAGTAAAGATAGAGAAAAACACATTATGAGTGTTATATCAGAATCAAGAAGTAGAGATCTTATGTATCGAAATACTCATGTGGGTATTCATCGAGATGATCTTGAAGTTTATTTAAATGATCATGCAGTAGATTCATATGCCTCTCAAGGACAGAAAAGATTATTGATTATTGCTATAAAATTGGCACTAATTGAATACATAAAAAAAGTTAAAAAGACAACCCCGATTTTGTTGTTGGATGATGTGTTTTCTGAAATAGACATTGATAAAAGGAAGCAGTTTATTTCTTTATTACCAACAGATATTCAAACAATCATTACAACCACAGATTTGGATGATATAAGCACTATGAAAACAATAGACATGTTTGTCTATGATGTTGTAAACGGTCGTGTACAAAGGAGTATAAAATGAGTGAAGATTTAAAACATACTTATTCATCAAGTGATATTCAAGTACTAGAAGGTTTAGAAGCTGTTAGAAAACGGCCAGGTATGTACATCGGTACAACATCTGAAAGAGGCCTTCATCACTTGGTTTGGGAAATAGTAGATAATGCAATTGATGAGTCTTTAGCAGGTTATGCTGATAAGATCACAATTACAATTGATAAAGATAATATCGTTTCCGTTGAAGATAACGGTCGAGGTATTCCAATTGGAATGCATGAAAAGACTGGTAAATCTACAATTGAAACAATTTTTACTATACTACATGCCGGTGGTAAGTTTGGATCAGGAGCATACAAAGTTTCTGGTGGTTTACACGGTGTAGGAGCTTCAGTTGTTAATGCATTGTCAGAATTTTTAGAAGTCTATGTTTATTTTGAAAACAAAACTTATTTTCAACGTTTTGAAAACGGTGGGAAAGCAGTTAATGGTGTCACAGTTATTGGAGATAGTGAAAAAACAGGTAGTAAAATCGTTTTTAAAGCTGATCCATTAGTTTTTACAGAAACGACAGTGTATAACCATGATATTATTCGTGATCGTTTACGACAAATTGCTTTTTTAAACAAAGGAATAAAAATTGAGTTTAATGATGAACGAGCACACGTCACAAAGCATAATATTGTTTATCATTATGACGGTGGTATTAAAGAATATGTAGAATACATTAATAAAAACAAAAATCCAATTCATCCTGATGTTGTTTATGTGGAAGGGGAAGAAGATGAAATCATTGTTGAAGTTGCGTTGCAGTACAATGATGGATTTATTTCTAATCTATATTCTTTTTGTAACAACATTAATACGCATGAAGGTGGAACGCATGAAGAAGGTTTTCGATCAACGTTAACAAGAATTATTAACAATTATGCAAAAGAAGCTAATTTGCTAAAGAAAGATGAAGAAAGTTTATTAGGTGATGATGTTAGAGAAGGTTTAACTGCGATTGTTTCTGTTAAACACCCTGATCCACAATATGAAGGTCAAACTAAGACAAAATTAGGAAACGCAGAAGTTCGAAGAGTAGTTTCTAGTGTTTTTTCTCAGCAACTAGAACGGTTTTTATTAGAAAACCCAAGCCAAGCAAAAACAATCATTGAAAAAGCCATTATTGCTTCAAAAGCTAGAATGGCAGCAAAAAAAGCAAGAGAACTTACTCGAAGAAAAGGAGCTCTCGAGATTTCTTCACTTCCAGGAAAGTTAGCGGATTGTTCTACAACCGATGCTACAAGAAGTGAAATCTTCCTAGTCGAGGGTGATTCAGCAGGAGGAAGTGCAAAACTTGGCAGAAATAGAGAAAATCAAGCGATATTGCCTTTACGAGGTAAAGTAATTAACGTTGAAAAGGCTCGTGTACATAAAATATTCGACAATAACGAAATTCGTTCTATGATTACAGCCTTTGGTTGTGGAATTGGTGAAGACTTCGATTTAGAAAAACTTCGTTATCATAAAATTGTTATTATGACAGATGCTGATGTTGATGGAGCTCATATTAGAACATTGTTGCTAACTTTTTTCTACAGATTCTTAAAACCTTTAATTGAAGGTGGGTTTGTTTATATTGCTCAACCACCGTTGTATAAGATTTCAAAGGGTAATGCAATACGTTACGCATATACTGAAGCGGACGCAGCGATAATTAAAGCAGAATTTGGTGACAAATTTAACATTCAACGATACAAAGGTCTTGGTGAGATGAATGCAGAACAACTTTGGGACACAACAATGGATCCTGAAGCAAGAACATTGGTTCAAGTCGATATCGATAATGCTTTAGAAGCAGATCAAGTGTTTGAAATGCTAATGGGCGATGATGTTGAACCAAGAAGAGACTTTATAGTTGAGAATGCACAGTTTGTTAAAAACTTAGATGTCTAAAAAGGAGATTAAAATGGAAGATAAAAATGTAAAAAATATTAATATCGCATCTGAAATGAAAACTTCTTTTTTAGATTATGCAATGTCTGTTATTGTTGCAAGAGCATTGCCTGATGTGAGAGATGGCTTAAAGCCAGTTCATCGACGGATTTTATATGCAATGAATGATTTAGGAATGCATAGTGATAAACCATTTAAAAAGTCTGCAAGAATTGTTGGGGAAGTAATCGGTAAGTATCATCCTCATGGAGATACAGCTGTTTATGATTCAATGGTAAGAATGGCACAAGATTTTTCTTATCGACATATGTTAGTTGATGGCCATGGCAACTTTGGATCAATTGACGGTGATGGTGCTGCAGCCATGCGATACACAGAAGCAAGAATGTCAAAAATCGCAATGGAATTAGTTAAAGATATTCAAAAAGACACGATTGATTTTGCTGATAACTACGATGGTGAAGAACGAGAACCAACAGTATTGCCTGCTTATTTTCCAAATATGTTAGTTAATGGTGCTACCGGTATTGCTGTAGGTATGGCAACAAACATTCCTCCTCATAATTTAGGAGAGACTATTGATGCAACAATTGCAGTAATGGAAAATCCAGAAATTGATATTATTGACTTGATGGAATTTATTAGTGGTCCAGACTTTCCAACAGGAGCACAAATTTTAGGACGAGCTGGAATTAAGTCCGCTTATGAGAATGGTCGTGGATCGATTGTAATTCGATCCAAAACTGATATTCAGGAAAAAGAAAACGGGAAAACACAAATTATTGTTTCCGAAGTTCCTTATCAAGTTAACAAAGCTTCAATGGTTGAAAAAATCGCTCATTTAGTTCGAGATAAGCAAATTGAAGGTATAACAGATTTGCGTGATGAGTCAAATCGTGAAGGAATTAGAATTGTAATTGAATTACGTAAAGATGCACAGCCAGAAGTCATTCTTAATCAATTGTATAGAATGAGTCCTTTACAGACTAGTTACGGTATTAATATGCTAGGATTGGTTAATAATTCGCCAAAACAACTAGGAATTAAAGAGATTTTAAGTGTATACGTAGATCACCAAAAAGAAGTTGTACGCAGAAAAGTGAATTTCGAGTTGAATAAAGCACTTGAAAGAGCACACATCCTTGAAGGATTACGTATTGCTTTGGATAATATTGATGAGATTATTGCTGTTATACGAGGGTCAAAAGATGATCCTACAGCAATGGCTACATTAATTGAGCGTTTTAGTTTATCTGAAATACAAGCAAAAGCAATCTTAGATATGAGATTACGTCGCTTAACTGGATTAGAAAGAAGTAAAATAGAAGATGAATACAATGCATTACAATCATCGATTGCTGATTTCAGACATATTTTAAGCAATGAATATCGAGTTATTGAAATCATCAAAGAACAACTTTATGAAATAAAAAGAAGATTTGCTGATGAAAGACGAAGTGAAATCGTTGATTCAGCATTGGATATGCAAGATGAGGATTTAATACCGGTTGATGATGTTGTTATTGCTCTAACCATGAAAGGGTATGTTAAACGAACAACTTTAGACACATATCATTCTCAAAATAGAGGTGGAAAAGGTGTAAAAGGTATAACAACACATAATGATGATGTTGTTGATCAGTTCTTGTTTATGAGCACTCACGACCATTTACTAATGTTTTCCAATTTAGGAAAAGTCTACCGCATTAAAGGATATCAAGTGCCTCAGGCAAAAAGAACGGCTAAGGGAATTCCAGTTGTCAATTTATTGAGTTTAGAAAAATCTGAGAAGATTAACTCAATGTTAACGATATCTCGCGAATCAGAATATAATTATTTCGTATTTGCAACAAAAAACGGATTAGTTAAACGAGTTAGTGTAGATGAATTTGAGTCCATTCGTCAAACAGGTAAAATAGCTATTAAGCTAAATGATGATGATGAATTAATATCTGTTAAGTTAACTACAGGTGAAGAAGAAATAATAATTGCTGGTTCTAATGGGAAAGCCGTTCGATTTGATGAAACGAACATACGTGTTATGGGTAGAAACGCAGCGGGTGTATTAGGTTTCAGAGTTGATGGATCACAGGTAGTTGGTATGACTACAAACAAAGAAGGTCAATATATTCTAGCAATTACAGAAAATGGTTATGGTAAAAAGACACAGCTAGAAGAATATCGATTAACCAACCGAGGTGTGAAAGGTGTTAAAACCATAAATATTACTGAAAAGAATGGTAAATTGGTAGCTATGAGGGCTGTTAATGGTGATGAAGACATGTTAATAGTTACAAACCAAGGGCAAGTTATTCGCATTGATGTGCAAGACGTTGGAACTTATGGCAGAAACACGCAAGGAGTACGATGTATTACGGTAGGTGATGATGCTGTAGTTTCTACAGTTGCAATAGTCCCAAAAGATGATGAAGAAATCGAAGTAATAGAGCACGAATAGTGCTCTTTTAAATAGTGTTTAGAAGTGTTAAAATATATGAGTCATTGATTCAATAAATAATGTTTCACGTGAAACATGAAGGAGGTAACATGTTAGATATCAAGTTGATTCGAGAAAATCATGAAGAATTAATCAAAAAATTAAACACCCGAGGAGGAGATTTCTCGTACTTGTCTGATATTGTTAAATACGATAAACAGAAACGAGATGTTTTACAAGATGTTGAAAATTTAAAAAGTTTTAGAAACGAAACATCTAAACAAATTGGTGCATTAAAAAGAAATGGCGAAGATGCTTCGAAGTTAATGGAAGAAGTCACTGCCGCAAACGACAAAATTTCTGTTTTGGATAATGCCCTCAATGAGATCGAAAAGAAAATTACGGATTTATTATATATTTTGCCAAATGTTCCACGTGAAACAGTTCCCGTAGGAACAGATGAAAAAGATAATAAAGTAGTGAGAAAACACTTAGAACCAAAAAAGTTAGGGTTTGAGGCAAAAGCACATTGGGATATTGGTGTAGACTTGGACGTGTTTGATTTTGAACGTGCCACAAAAATTACAGGAGCAAGATTTACGGTTTACAAAGGTTTAGGGGCGAAGTTAGAACGATCACTCATTAGTTTTATGTTAGATTTACATACAAACGAACATGGTTATGAAGAAATGATGCCACCATTTATGGTTAATGCCAATAGTATGTTTGGAACAGGACAATTACCGAAGTTTGAAGAAGATGCTTTTAAAGTAAATCCACATGGGTATTATTTAGCTCCCACAGCAGAAGTTCCTGTAACAAATTATTATGCAAACGAAATTTTAAACACTCAATTTTTACCAAAGTATTTTGCAGCGTATACACCTTGTTTTAGAGCGGAAGCAGGATCTGCAGGTAGAGACACAAGAGGGATTATAAGGCAACACCAATTTAATAAGGTTGAGTTAGTCAAATTCGTTTTACCAGAAGAATCAGAAAAAGAGTTAGAAAAGCTTACACAAAATGCAGAGAAGGTACTTCAGTTGTTAGAATTGCCTTATCGTGTCGTTGAATTGTGTACTGGAGACTTAGGGTTTAGTAGTTCACATACATATGATTTAGAAGTTTGGATGCCTTCTTCTGAAAATTATAGAGAAATTTCTTCATGTTCTAACTTTGAGGATTTCCAATCACGCCGTGCAAATATACGTTTCAAAAGAGATGTTAAAGGAAAAACAGAGTTTGTGCACACTATCAATGGTTCTGGACTTGCAGTTGGGAGAACTGTTGCAGCAATTTTAGAAAATTATCAACAAGAAGATGGAAGTGTTATAATACCGACGGTTTTAAGACCATACTTTAACGGTTTAGAAAAGATTGAAAAAAAATAAAATAAGTGTATAATTAGTAGTGCTATCACAACATTATCTACTGAACCAGGTCAGGGTCGGAAGACAGCAGCCTTAAGGTGGCTCTAGTGTGTGTGGTAGCTTTTATTTTGGAGATTAACTATGAATTTTATGGAAAGAGCACTCGAATTAGCACAAATGGCATACAAACAAGACGAAGTTCCTGTAGGATGTGTGATTGTGTTAAATGATAAAATCATTGGAGAAGGATTTAATCAAAAGGAAAGTAACCAAAGCCCTTTGGATCATGCTGAAATTGTAGCTATCAAAGAAGCTTCTCAGTACCTAGGATCATGGCGATTAGAAGATTGTGATCTATATGTGACACTTGAACCTTGCGCTATGTGTGCTGGAGCAATATTACAAGCAAGAATAAATAGGGTTATCTTTGGTGCCTTTGATCCCAAAGGTGGCTGTTTTGGAAGTGTATTTGATATAACTCAAAAAAAGGGGTTTAATCATTATCCTCAAGTAATTGCTGGTGTATTAGCAGAAGAAAGTAAAAACTTGCTTCAACAGTTTTTTAGAGAAAAAAGAGAAAAAGGTAAAAAGAACGTATGAAAGGAAACATCTGATGTTTCTTTTTTTCTTGCTTTATTGTGGAGGTTGATTTTGGTATAATTAAGTAGAAAGTTAGAGGAAATTATGGCATACAGAGCATTATATAGAACGTATCGACCGAGCACATTTAATGATGTTGTTGGTCAACAACATATTGTGCTAACTTTACAAAATGCAATCTCGAAAAATAAGATAGCGCATGCCTATCTATTTTGTGGTCCAAGGGGAACAGGTAAAACGACTGTAGCCAAACTTGTTGCAAAGGGTGTTAATTGTACATCAAAAGACAATGTGCCTTGTAATGAGTGCCATCATTGCAAAAGTATAGCAACAGGTTCACACCCTGATATCATTGAAATTGATGCAGCAAGTAATAATGGGGTTGATGAAATTCGAGATTTAATCGAAAAAGTAAAATACTCCCCAATTGAAGCTAAATACAAAGTATACATCATAGATGAAGTTCATATGTTATCAACAGGTGCTTTTAATGCTCTATTAAAAACACTTGAAGAACCACCATCACACGTAATTTTTATTTTAGCAACAACAGAACCGCATAAAGTGTTACCAACGATTATTTCGCGTTGTCAGCGATTTGATTTTAGTAAAGTTCCACCAAAACAAATTGCGGATAGAGTGGAATATGTACTACAAACCGAGAATATATCGTATGAAAAAGAAGTTATTCGCATTATAAGTACATTAGCTGAAGGCGGTCTTCGTGATGCACTAAGTATTTTAGAGCAAGTTATCGCTTATGCAAAAGACGACTTAAAACAAGAACATGTACATCAAATTTATGGGATTACAACAATAAAAGAGAAAATAGATTTATTGGATGCTATCTTTTCACGAGATATCAACAGACTATTAGAGCAATTAACAACAATAGAAAACAAAAGTCATGATATTAAGCGTTTAACAGCTGACTTAATCGATATTTTAAAAGAAGCGATTGTGTTTAGCTATACTAACGATGAGCAAGTGTTGCATATTATTAATAAACATGAAGCAAGTGATTTAATAAAAAATAAATCAACTGACACGTTGCTTGATATGATAGATGTACTCATCGACACTTATGAGAAATATCGTAATGCTACAAATGTACATGCATATTTTGAAGTTGCTTTACTTCGGATAATGAATTTATCTACGAGCAAACAACTCATTAATAATGTTCCAAAAAAGACGCAAGTAATAGAAAATAAAGAGGAAAAAGCACAACTTACTGAAGATCAAAGCGATAAACACATAAAGCACACTTTAAGTGTACAAAATATAACTGAAGCAAATACGAAACCACAAGTAGAAAGTCATGCTACTGTAAAAGTAGAAGAAGAAACACTATTTGATAATAATGAATCAACATTGGATTTAAGAAATTATTCTATCGATGAGTTAGTGGCTTGCATGGTTGCAGCAGATAAGCCTATGCGCATGAGAGACATTGAAAACTGGAAACAAGTCGAAGAATACGAACATGATTTGAAGTTTGTTAAAGTTGTGAGTTTAGTAACTCCTTCTGAAATCATAATTAGTGGAGAAAAATTCATTGTTGTAATCGTTAAAAACCAAGAGACAGCAGACATGATTAATGAGACAGACAATGATGTTTTGTATAAAGAATTGACAAAAAAAGTGCTTTTAACACCAAAACATGTCATAGCGATTACTAAAGAAACGTTTGATGAAGCTTTTACACAATTTCAAAAACGTAGAGACAACAATTCATTGCCAAATCCAATCGAAATTAAAGAAGTCAAAGAAACAATAAGCAAAGAAAAATCAGCCAAAGAAAAAGCGATTGACCTTTTCGGTGAAGAAATTGTAGAAGTTAGCGAGGATTAGAATGTATCCAAAAGAAATGGAACGATTAATACAAGAATTGAAAAAATTACCAGGTGTAGGAAATAAAACTGCTGAAAGATTTGCTTTTGAACTATTAGATAGAGATAAAGAGGAAGTAAACTCATTTATTAACAGTGTAAGTGAAGCGACAGAGAACTTAGGTCCTTGCCAATACTGTGGAAATATCGCAAGTCATACCATATGTCCTATATGTGAAGATAAGCAACGAGATAATACTATAATATGTGTTGTTTCTTATCCAAAAGATGTGATTGCCATAGAACGAATGGGACTGTTTCACGGTAAGTATCATGTATTAAATGGTGTAATATCCACATTTAAAGGAATATTACCAGAAGATATTAATGTAGAAAGTTTAATGAGTCGTGTGGATGATAGTGTTAGTGAAGTTATTATTGCTACTAATCCAACACTAGAAGGAGAAACTACAGCATTGTATATTGCTAAACGATTACAAGATAAACAAGTAAATGTAACAAGGTTAGCATCAGGGTTACCAATGGGTGGTATGCTTGATTATGCAGATGAAATGACATTAATTAAAGCCATGGAAGGTAGAAAGAAGATAGAATTATGAAAACTGATATTCAAATTGCTCAAGAAAACAAAATGGATCCAATTGAGAAAATTGCTCGTAAAGCAAAAATTGACCTGGAGTATGTAGAATACTATGGTAAGTACAAAGCAAAAATTGATTTACGTATATTTGAAAAAATCGAGCAAAACCGAGATGGTAAATTGGTGCTTGTAACAGCAATTAATCCAACTAAAGCAGGTGAGGGGAAATCAACGACTACAGTAGGCTTATGTGATGGGCTAAGTTCATTAAATAAGATGGTTATTGGAGCATTAAGAGAACCATCTTTAGGGCCGGTATTTGGTGTAAAAGGTGGTGCAACAGGTGGCGGGCATGCTCAAGTTGTACCAATGGATGATATAAATTTACATTTTAATGGAGATATACACGCTGTCACAACAGCAAATAACTTAATATGTGCTGCTATTGACAATCATTTATATCATGGTAATCAATTAAATATCGATCCCGAAAAAATCACATTTAAAAGAGCAATGGACATGAATGATCGTGCGTTGCGTAATATTACAGTTGCTCAAAAAGATAAAAAAGCTACGCAACGTGAAGATGGATTTAATATATCTGTTGCATCAGAAATTATGGCTATACTTTGTCTATCTAATTCATTATTGGATTTTGAAAAACGTGTAGAAAAAGTAGTTGTAGGTTACACAAAAGAAAATCAACCAGTAACAGTGAAAGATCTTAAAGTTGCTGGAGCTGTAGCGATGGTAGTAAAAGAAGCAATCAAGCCAAATTTAGTACAAACACTCGAAAAAACACCAATTCTAATTCATGGAGGTCCATTTGCAAACATTGCTCATGGTTGTAACTCCATCTTAGCTACTAAAATGGCATTAAAACTAGCTGATTTTGTCGTAACAGAAGCAGGATTTGGCGCTGATTTAGGTGCTCAAAAATTCATGGATATTAAATGTCCTACAGCGAATATTGGCCCAGATGCAGTCGTAATCGTTGCTACAATACGCGCACTTAAAATGCATGGTGGTGTAGCAGCTGATCAACTAAAAGAAGAAAACATTAATGCGCTAAAAGATGGTGTGGCTAATTTAGAGAAACACATTGATACAGTAAGAAAATACAATGTACCAGCAATCATCGCAATCAATCGATTTGTAACGGATACTAATGAAGAAATAAATTGGTTAGTTAATTGGTGCAAAAACAACAATGTGGATGTGGCTATTAATGAATCATGGGAAAAAGGCAGTCAAGGTGCTCAAAAACTAGCAGAATTAGTAATACATGCGTGTGAAAAAGAGAAAACATTTACACCATTGCTGTTAAATGTAAACACTTTAGAAGAAAAAATAAGAACCATTGCAAAAGAAGTATATGGTGCTAATGATGTGAATTTCTCAAATGAGGCATTAAACCAATTAAAGATGTTTAAAGAACTTGGATGGGATAATCTTAATGTTTGTATGGCAAAAAACCAATACTCATTAACGGATGATCCAAAAAAGTTAGGGCGACCTAAAGGCTTTGATATACACGTTAGAGAACTTCGAGTAAGCTCTGGTGCTGGATTTGTCGTTGCCTTGACATCAGATGTCATGACAATGCCAGGTCTACCTAAAGAACCAGCAGCAACGAAAATGGGCATTGACGAAAAAGGCAATATATTTGGGTTATTTTAAACCGTAGGAGGTACAAATGGCCTCAATTGCATACATCGCTGACAAAAAGATGATTGAGTTTCATCGACTTAATGGAAATCAAACAATGAATTTTTGGAGATTATCAAGTCAACGAAAATTCTTGCATTTTTCCCGTGGGGATTATTTGTTTTTTCTTGCCAAGGGAAGCGAACATAAAGTCACAAAAGAAAAAGGTATTGTGGGTTATGGTAAACTAGATTTTTCAAAAACAATGACGTTGACACAAATGTGGAATGAGTATACACATCTTAACGGATTTCAAAGCAAAGAAGAATTTAAAGAAGCAGTATTAAAGTTATCCAAAAGTAAAACAATACCTAAAAGTATGCATAGTCTTTATTTAAAGGACGTAATTTTCTTTAAATACCCTTTATACTTAAGCGAAATAGAACTTTCTATTTCCACAAACTTAGAGAGTTACATATACCTTGATCGTAAAGGAGTTAGTGCAACTGTTAAAATACTTAAAAAAGCTGAAAACATTGGTATTGATGCATGGCAAGTTGCTTTAGATGAAGAAATCAATCAACAAATATTTAAACAAGATTTACAAAATCATGTATTATCAAATATTATCAACTCTGTATTTGGAGAGTTGAAAAATACTCCAAAAGTATTTAAGCATTTAATTGAAAGTCACAAAAACTTAGAGTTTATAAAAGGATCAAAAATTGCATTAACAAATCAAAAAAGTAAACATTTATTTTTTGCCTATGAAAGTAAAGAAAGGCAAAAAGAAGATAATTTTTATCAATTGTTTGGTCGATTAATAGCAGTAATAAAAGAGATTTCTCAAGATGATGATATCTCACATATTCCATATCAGATTACAATAATTAGCGAATTAGAAATAGAAGTTGATAAGATAGAGCTACTAAAGAAATATGATATTGGTTATATATTGATCAATCAAAAACCAGCAGATTAAGGCTGGTTTTTATCTTTTTGTTCGAGCATTCTGATATATTTCGATGAGCAAGGATCAAAGGGAACTCCCCATTTTTTAAGTTGATCTTTAAAGTGGTTCATTCTATCGGTTTCACCCTTGTTAAGTTCATATTCTAATTCAACATCAGAAGTGTAATCAAACACATTAAAATCAAGACACCATTCGCCAAATTCATCCTTATAAGTATATCGATATGTGATAGTAGAACCTATTTCATGCAGTGGCTTTTTGTTTCTAAATTGACTTAAAAACTCTGCAATTTTAGTGTTTTCGATACTTTTGTCATCAATTAACTCAAACTCAGTTTCTAATAAACCATCATTTGTGGATTGCTTTGCTGTAAACAATGTAATCTCTTTTTTCTCTCTTAATCGTAAAACAACCTTATTTGAATGAAAATAATTATCTACAGTATCAAAGTATACATTTGTTTGCTTGTTTAAAAACTCAAAAATTCCTAAAGATAATAAGTTTGCTGCATTAGTATCGGAAATGAGTGTTTTATATTCTATTTCAAATTTTTGATTCATAGTGTTTCCTCATTATTATGATACAATATACATGTTTAAAATGAAAGGTAAGTACAAAATGCGATTTTCAATATCAGCGAAAAGGGATCAATTTTCAAGTGGATTAGAGAATAAATTGCTTTTAACACTTCAAGAAAATAATTGGATATACGACTCAGCAAAGCCTGAAATTGTATTTACAATTGGTGGGGACGGTACTTTTTTGCATGCTGTTCATAAACATATTAACCAACTAGATAACATTCATTTTGTTGGAATACATACAGGAACATTAGGGTTTTATACGGATTATGAAGCAGATGAAATTGATCAAGCTATTAAAGATGTACTCTTTAATACACCCAAAATTGATGAGATTCGTATGCTGCAAATTGAAACAAAAAACGGAAAAACATACAACACATTGTACGCACTCAATGAAGCGAGAGTAGAGAATATTATAAAAACACAAACAATACATGTCACCATTAATGAAGAGTATTTAGAGAAGTTTAGAGGGAATGGATTGTGTGTTAGTGCCCAAGCAGGATCTACAGCATATAATCGTTCCATATTTGGAGCTGTTATGTCTGTAGGGATTGAAGGATTACAATTAACAGAAATATCAGGTATTCATCATAGAGCATCTCGTTCATTGGGTTCTCCATTGATAGTATCAAGCGAAAGTAAAATATGTTTTAAAAACGATACATTTGAAAAAGCAGTGCTTCTTTATGATTATTTGCATTTACCATTGGATGATATTAATGAAATTCATGTATCATTGAGTAATAAAAAGGTCAAAATCGCTAGATTTAGACCCACATCATATATTCGTCGTTTGCAAAGTTTGTTTTAATGCAACGTTCTTGTTTTGTTTTCGCTACTCATGTGATAAATAATTGCTAAAGGAATCATATAGGAAAGCAGTGAAGAACCTCCATAAGAAATTAGCGGCAGCGTAATACCAGTAATAGGCAAAATGCCAACAATCATTCCCATATTTTGAAACTGCTGGAAAAACAACATACCTAATAATCCAGCAACCATGTACTGCTCTTTAGGTCGATCAAACTTAATCGCAATAGAGAGTAGTTTTAAATTGAATAGAGTACTAATAAAAATCACAAAGCTTACGCCAATAAATCCAAAGTTTTTGGCGATAACAGCAAATATGAAGTCATTTTGTGGTTCCGCAAAGGTAATCATCGTAGCAGCGGTTCCATGTCCTGTTAAACCAGCTGAGCCAACTGCTAATAATGATGTATATAATTGACTTCCCCATGTTAGGATGTGTCGTTCTGTATCTAACCAACCATAAAAACGATTCAAGCGATACGGAGCTCCAAGTAGTGAAGCAAGTAAATCGGTGTGATATTCAAACAAATAAATCATACCACCAAACAAAACAACAAACGAAATTAACCCAATCCATATCCAAATACTTCTAATTTGAGAGATAGCCAACATTGCTAATATGGATACAACAATAACAATGGGAATACCAGTATCAGGCTGCATAATAATCAAAATTAATGGTGGAAGAACTACTTTACCAATCTTGTAAAACAAAAAGATATCATCTTTCATGCTCATTTTTGTCTTATATTGGTTGTGTTCATGGATAATATTGGCACTTAAAATAATCAACACTATTTTCATAAACTCACTTGGTTGAATTGTGCCAATACCAGGAAGAATAATCCAAGCACGGCTTCCATTTATAGGAGAAACAAAAGGAATATCCACAACAAAATCCAAAATAAGAATGATTAATAAGATAAATAATAT
>CAYZMP010000005.1:0-52849 GCA_964479585.1 uncultured Erysipelothrix sp. | reverse complement strand
GTTATGCCTGAAATTTCAATAACTTTCTTCTTGACTATTCATAGTTGGTCTCCTTTGTCTTGTCACAAAAAAAAGCACCTGCTAAGGACGCTAATGCGCGGTGCCACCTTAGTTCATAAAGAAAAGAATCTTTATGCCCTCATTGGGTTAACGCCTCCTTACGTGACTTTCTACTACTTTCAAAAGTCCTCCTTGTAAGTGTCCCAGAAAATCTTAACAAAACGTTTCAGCAACTCGTTTCTCTCTAAAGATAAGATGTTTCTTTATTCTTACGCATTGGATTTTACATTAGTATCATACTCTGAAATGCTTTTTCAATCAAGCACTATAAAACATGTGTGATAAAAATTTCTACAATTTCAGCGTCAAATTGTGTGTTAGCGCATGATCTAAGCTCTGCAATCGCTTCTTCTTTACTTTTTGGTGTATGATAAGCTCGCTTTGCTGTCATGGCTTCATAGGCATCCGCCACTGCGATAATTCTTGAAAATAGTGGAATTTTCTTTCCTTTTAACCGTGAAGGATAACCAGTCCCATCAATTCTTTCATGATGATAAAGCACTGCTTCTGCAATCGATGCATATTCCTCAACATTTTTTAAGATATTATATCCTGTAATTGGGTGTTGTTTAATTTGTGTCCATTCTTCTTGTGTTAAGGGTTCCTTTTTATTGAGTATGTCAGGTGGAATGATAATTTTACCAATGTCATGTAAAATACCAAGTACTTTCACATCTTCTATATCACGTTGTTTTAAGTTCATCGCTTTTGCAATCGCTTCGCAATATTGAGCGACTCTTTCGGTGTGAATTTGCTCATTATCGTATTTCATGTTGATGTTGGTAAGCAACACTTCTATCGTTTTAGAGCGCATAATTTTTCCTCGTTTAAGTTTATCTTTGTACATGTTGTTATCGGCTAATCGCATAACTTCCGATATTGATTGTTGCTTTTTTTCTTTTGTAGCCAATCCAATGGCTAACGATAGCACCACACTATCCATCGTTGCATCTGATGCTAACATAAGCATACGATCTTTAATACCAATAACTTCTTGTGCGCTAGTTTTAGGTAGTATGATGACAAACTCATCCCCACCACTGCGAGCAATAATATCATCACTTCGACATGATTGCTTTAATATTTGTGCTACTTTTTGAAGCAGTTTATCCCCTGCTTGATGACCAAAAGCATCGTTGGTTAGTTTTAGTCCATTTAAATCAATAGCCATGATTGATAGTGGTAAGTTACGAGCAACATTTAAACGATACAATGCATCTTCCATGTATCGACGATTGTATAATCCTGTTAATTGATCATGAAAACTTAAGTATTCTACTTCTTTAAGTTGTTTACGTTTTTCTGTTATATCTGAAATAACCACAACAATACCACTTAAAGTTTGTTCATTATTAAAAATTGGTGAAGCATCCACTTCGACATCGATAAACTGTCCATCTTTATTTAGAAGTTGTGTCGCTAAAGGGGTTGAGTAAGCGGTTTTACTTTCTAGTACATGCTTTAGTGGACTACTAATTCTAAATCGATCAGCTTCATCAACAAGTATAACCACTTGATGAAATTCCTTATACAAGACTTCACTTTCTGTTGTTTTTAATAACGTGAGGGCTACTGGGTTAATAATTGTTATTATACCATCAGTATCACAGGCAATAACACCATCACTAACTGACATTAACGTGGTCATGTAACGTTGTTTTTCTTGTTTTAATTGGTTTTGCATGGTGATGTTATCTGATATATCATACGCCACATGTAGTTTTACTTGATTACCATCTGGCCACTGAATCATAGAATCGTTGCACATAAAGTGACGATTAATATCTTGGCGAAATCGATTCCACTCAATTTTCTTATCGTTGTCTTTTTCTAACTCTGCAATTTTACAAAATGAACAAGGATCATTATTTGAGCGACCAAGTGTTTGATAACATGGTTTAGTTACTACATCACCATAAATTTTCTTACCATACTGATTAATAAAAAGAATTTCGTATGTCTTGATATCCACTACATAAATTAGAGCATTCATTTCATCAAAAATAGATAGCATCTGTTGGTGTTCAAAGGCTAGTTTATTTTCTTGTTGGATAGAATGGGTAATATCACGAGCTGCACTATACCATAAATGTCCTTGCGGTTGTGTTCGCCACTCAATATGATGAATATTTCCTTGTTTATCCACAAATCGATTCACAAAACCTCGTACTTGGTGTTGATCTTTTAAGGAAGTGACGACATCGGTTGTTTTGTTTAAGTCATCTTTGTGTAAGAAATTTTCATAAGGTTGTGATAATAATTCTTCTAAAGAATAACCAAGTGTTTGCTCCCAAGCGGGGTTTAGTTTTTTAAAGTAACCTTTTTCATCGGTAATCGCAAACATATCTAGGTTTAAGTTAAAAAACTTCTCCAACTCATTTTGTGTCTCTTTTAGTGCTGCCTCTATTTGCATTCTTGGAATGTATTCCTTTAATAAATCCACAAACAACAACACATGTTCTAAATGCTGAACATATTGATGCTCATGCAGTGCTAAGGTTAAAAACCCTATGTTTTTACTTTGATAGGTTAAAACAAGGACACAGATTTTATGAATGTTAAAGTTTTGTTGTAATTGTTGGATTTTATCTTTGTCATAAAACAACGCAGAAATTACGCTAAAACTATCAAAAAAAGCATAACCAAACTCATTAAGGGATGGTTGTTTAAACACATCATTAGGCCATACACTGTTTAATAAGTTATTATCGAGCTCTTCTTTACGTTGTGCATGTGGTTGTTTCTTACTCGCATACGCCATTAAGGTATTGTCTTGTTTATCTTTGTTTACAATGTTAATGGCACAAAATTCAACTTGAGCAATTGCCAACATCGTATCCACAATACGTTGAAAATCAATATTGACACTATCGGACTTTAAACCATGATGCAAAAACGACACAATCTTTTGTAATGCTTCATTTTTTGAGACATCTTGAGTTACTTCATGAAAGATGGTCGTAAAGCAATCATCATCATTTGCATATGCGACAACATCGTACCATTTGTTGAGTGGTGCTGAATATTGGCGAAACTGCAACGTTTGTTTTTCTACTACGACTTTCCCATACATTTTTACCCAATCAAAAGCATCACTATCTAAATTAGGTAAGACTTCTGACACTTTTTTATAAAGGATGTCATCTTTACTTAATCCCGTCATCCGTTCAAAGGCGTCATTCACATACAAAAAGACATAATCAATCGGTTGATCATGACTATTAAACATCATTTTATGATAAGCAAAAGCATGTGGTAAATTTTCTAAAACCAAACTTGAGTTGAAATCTTCCATGGTAGCCCACTTTTCTTTGTTTAATTATATATCACTTACAAGGTAGGTTCAATGCTAACAATGAAAACAAGACCGCTTTAAATTGTTTGCTTTTTAAAACAACAGCGTTTCTTTAATACTGTTACTCACAATCACCATACTTAATTTACATAACACAATAACAAGCATCATTCATCCACTTTTTGCGCTTCAAATACTGTGGCAATATTTTGAATGATGCATGTATCGTCATTAAATGTCAACGTAACCCATGGCACTTCTTTATAGGCAAACTTATTTTCCTCTAACATGATTAGCTCATAATACTTTCCATCTTCTGCACTAGCATAGAAAACATTGTCATTAACTTTAACCTCAATAATTACGTCTTGATTGATTGAATATTTTCCAACAATCGCTTCAATATCATTTGATGAGTAGTTTTGTTTGCTTTCTTTTTGAAGGACCACTGTCTCTTGATCATCTAATAAAGCCACAACTGATTGTCTTACAACCTCATAAGCAGTCATATCTTCGTTGTTTGTAAGTAAAATTACGATAGTGTCCTTGTTTTGATCCACTTCTACATAACTGACATATCCACTGTTGTTTATGTGACCTCCATGATATACACGAAGATTGTTAGAAGGCGATACAAACCAACCATAACCATAACATTCAATCTCATTACAAGCTTGTTTAGTCATCATTTGTTGGATGGATGAAGCACTTAATAGTGTTTTTTCTTTAAAACTTACGATAAATGTTAATAAATCTTCACTGCTCATGATGATGTTTCCACTACCAAGAACATTGGATAAATTGTACATGGTTAATTCTGACGCATCATTATCATATAATTGATAACCTTTTACTTGATTGTCCAACATTTTTTCATCCATAACTACATAAGAATGATTCATGTTTAACGGATCAAATATCACTTCTTGTATAACCTGTTCATACGGTTGGTTGGTTATTTTTTCAAGTATGATGGCTAATAAGATGTAGTTTGCGTTACTGTAGTTCAATGTTTGAGTTGCTTTTTTATTTTTACTAACGTTTAAAAGATAATCGAAATGTTCCTGTGTACTTACACTAGATAACCCTTTAAACAGACCATCTCGACTAAACTGAGTTGTGTGTGATAACAAATGTTTAATTCGCAAACTTTCATCAAAATCATCCACCTCTAACACATCGTTGATTGAATCTTCTAAGTCAATCATACCTTGTTCTTGTAAGATCATAATTGCGGTTGCAGTGATAGTCTTTGTTATAGACCCTATTGGAAACAGATGATTGTTTGTTATTTCATCGTTGTTGTTTACATCCGCATACCCAAAGGATTGATGAAAAAGAATTTCATCCGATTGATAAACAAGCAGTGTTCCACTGTAAGGTTTAGGACTATGTTTATCAAAGGCTTGCATAAAGATAGCTATATCATTATTTGATGTTGAAGTGTTTGAACAAGAAACTAACGAAAGGATTACAAACAAGAGAAAACATATTTGCAATAATCGTGCACTTTTTTTCATCATGAGACCCCCATAATTGATTTGCTTTTATTATATTTATTCTTTGTGTAAAGTTCAATTGTGTGAATAATGAGTATATTTAAACAAATAAAAAGTGACACATTATAATGTCACTCTTTCTACGGATATCACACTATTAACTTTTCTTAAGTTTGTAATTAGTTGTTTTAAATGATCTGAATTTTCCACGACAACTTTCATAATCGTTGTGGCAGTTACTTTATCATCATTCACACCAGAATTAACAGCATTTAATCCTGCTTTGTTTTGTGAAACGACCGTCACTAAATCAGTAAGTAAGAAACTACGATCATTCGCTAATATTTGCAGTTGAACTTCATATTTTCCTTTTTCAAACTGTTCATCCCAATGCACATCAATTAAACGCTTTGTTTCATGAATGATGTTTGGACAATCGCTTCGATGTACTTTAACACCTTGCCCTTTGGTAATATAGCCTACAATCTCATCGCCGTGCACGGGTGAACAACACCCAGCTAATGAAATCATCATTGTATCGACACCACTTACTGAAATACCCGATTTGGATACCACTTTCTTTTGTGGCTTCGAAAACATTTTTTCTAAACCTAAACTATCTAACAAGGATCGTCGATGTTTCGAAAGTTTTTCAAAAACAGAATTTAACGTTAATGATTTCGTCGCTAATGCATAATATAAGTCATCCACGGATTTTAAGCGAAATGCATTTAATACGGGATCCATCTTAGCTTTTGTTTGAATTTCATGAAGATCTAGCTCTCGTTTTTTTGCTTCATCTTTAAAGAGTTGTTCACCTTTAGTAACGTATTGTTTTTTCTCTTGTTCTTCTTTCTTTTGCAAGAAATTACGTATTTTATTACGAGCATGGTTGGTTTTTACAATCTTTAACCAATCTTCTGAAGGACCATTTGGATTTTTCGTTGTTTTAATTTGCACAACATCCCCTGTTTTAAGTGGTGTATTAAGTGGTACTAAAACACCGTTAACAGTCGCACCAATGGTCGCATGTCCGACATCGGTATGTACTCGATAGGCAAAATCAATTGGTGTGGCACCATTTGGAAAATCAATGACTTTCCCTTTTGGTGTCATCACATACACATTGGCTTCAAAGATATCTTTTTGTAAGGTATCCATGTATCCTTGTGCATCTTCATCTGGATCTGTCATTAGGTTGTTGAAGTCTCTAAACCACGCTAATTTCTCTTCAATTTCCTTTTGTTCTTTTGCTTGGCTCTTTTTAGCCCCTTCTTTGTATCGCCAATGTGCCGCAATCCCTCGCTCAGCAATATCATCCATTCTTTCTGTGCGTATTTGCACTTCAAAAATATGACCATCTTCACCAACAATGGTTGTGTGTAATGACTGATACATGTTCATTTTTGGCATCGCAATATAATCTTTTAAACGACCAGGTATCGGTCGATACGTCGCGTGTATATACCCTAATATTTCATAACAAAGCACTTCTTCTTCGGTAATGATCCGAATCGCTAACAAATCCAATATTTCATCAAAACGTTTTTGTTTAAACGTCATCTTTTTGTAAATGCTATACAAATGTTTGGAACGTCCAAAAATACGATGTGGTAAGTTATGTTCACTAAGCAAAACAGAAATATCACTAATCATATGTTCAACTTGTTGATCACGTTCACTTTTTCGCATTTCCACCAGTTTTGCAATCTCATAATAATTCTCAGGGTATAAATAATGAAAACTTAAATCTTCCAGTTCATTTTTTATTTCACTAATCCCTAAACGATGAGCAATTGGTGCGTATACTTCTAATGTTTCTTTGGCTATTTTCTTTTGTTTGTGCTCTGGTTGAAACTCTAAGGTACGCATGTTATGTAGTCGATCAACTAACTTGACTAAGATAACGCGAATGTCTTTTGCCATCGCAATAAAAATCTTACGATGATTTTCCGCTAAATATTCCTTTTCATCCTTAAATTCAATGTTACCAATCTTGGAAACACTTTCAACGATTGTCGCAATCTCTGATGAAAACTCTTTTTCTACTTCTGCTTTCGATGTTTCAGTATCTTCAATTACATCATGCAAAATACCACTAATAACCGTGGTAGGTCCAGCATGAAGTTCTGCTAATATTTTACCAACACAATATAAGTGACTAATGTATGGATCTCCACTTTTACGTACTTGACCTTCATGTTTTTGCGCCACAAAAGCAATTGCCTTTTCTACTAAGGCAAGATCTTCTTGTTCGCTAATGTACTCTTTAACAGTGGCTAGTAACTCTTGGCCACTTACCACCTTCGTTGGAGAAATCATATACGTCACTCACCATTCTTTAATAGGTAATGGCAGTAAAAATTGGTGTGTCTTTAATTTTATCACGTCCATGTAATTCAGAAAGTTCAATTAAAAAACAACAACCAGCCACTTCACCACCAAGTTGTTTAACTAGGTTAATGGTTGCTTCAATTGTCCCACCGGTTGCTAAAAGATCATCCACAATAAGCACACGTTGACCAGGCTTAATGGCATCTTTGTGAATATGAAGCTCATTTTGTCCATATTCTAAATCGTATTTAAAGCTTGCGGTTTCTCTTGGAAGTTTTCCAGGTTTACGTACTGGTACAAAACCAATATTTTTTGCATACGCCACTGGACATCCAAAAATAAATCCACGAGACTCAGGACCTACTACAACATCCGCCTTGACTTCATTGGCAAAACTAATCATTTGATTGGTTACTTCTGCAAATGCTTCACCATCAGCCATTAATGGCGTAATATCACGAAACATAATGCCTTCAATTGGAAAATCTTTAATATCTGCAATATAATTTTTTAAGTTCATTTTGTTGCCTCCGTATTTGTATTATATCAAAATTTCATCTTGTGCACAGTGTGCAGGAAGTACTTTATGTACTTTACATACAATCTTATCACTTGAGTTGTACGGTTTATACGCAATTGACCCAATAAGGGTTAATGCACTTGCTTCTTTAAACTCATCAAACGCATCTGAAAAGAGTACTGCTTCAATAATTGTGTTGTTTACACTCACCATCCATTTTCTTAAGTTGACTTTATCATTATGATAACTTCTTATGACACTCACATTAGTTAGTGCAACAATCGGTCTTTCAAATTCCATACCAAATGGTCGATAACTTTCAAATTCTTTGATTGCTTCTAAGCTAATCAGCTTCTCATCAATGACTGCTACAGGTTGGGTAGTTGAAGATACTTCAACATTTTCTAATCTCTGTAATATCTCTTGTTTAAACGACTCAAACTGGGTTGCTTTAACTTCAATACCCGCCGCTTTTGAGTGTCCTCCAAAGCGAGTCACATACGCTGATGCATGAGATATTACCTCAAATAAATCCACAGTATCTGATCGTAAGGAGCCTTTGATAACATCTTGTTTTATCGTCGCAACCATCGTTGGTTTATTGGTTAATCGCATAATGCTACCGGCTAAAATACCGACAACACCTTCATGAAAGGATTCATCCACGATAAAATTAAACGACTCGTCCGATACATAGTCAAGCGCTATCTTTTCCATGTCTTTAGCAATCTTTTTGCGGTTGTTGTTTAATTCTTCAATAGCATGAACAAAGCTCACAACTTGTCCAACATCCTCATTTAAAAAGAAACTAACAAGGGAGTTTACGTTGGCTTGATCAGATAATCGTCCTACTGCATTTAACTTAGGAACGATTAAAAAAGCAACATCTTCTTCATCTATGTTTTGTTTTTTCACTAAATTACTTAAATGAACCATCGGTGATTCATTAATCGAACGTAAGCCATGACGAACCAAGGATCGATTAAACCTTACAAGTGGCATCATATCCCCAATGGTGGCGACCATGGCAAGTTGAAGCATCTCACTATCATCCAACATATCTGCTTTTGCTAATAAGTAACTTAACCCTGCCCCACATAAACGATCATAATACTCACTTAAAGTATCAGGATGAAGTAACAGTGTGCACTTTGGTTGTTGTTCTATCGTGTGATGATCAAAGATGAGACTTACTTTATTGTTTTTATCTAATAGCTCTAACTGATCATGTAAACTAACACCATTATCGACAAAGATAAACAAATCATAATTTTTATCAATCGCTGCTTGAATTCTCTCTATTGGCACTCCATATCCTTCGACAATACGATCAGAAATGTAGTAACCTACATCAGCATTTTTCTTTTTTAAGTATTTTACCATGATGGTTGTGGCACAAATACCATCCGCATCAAAATCCCCACCAACAAATATTTTCTGGTTGTTTTTTATTGCATGATTGATATGTTTAATCGCATCATAAAACAATGCATCTAGTTTATAATCGAGCTTTTCATCCTTTAGTGTTTCAATTGCATGGGGGGGTATGTTCATTAAAGAAAACATCTTTTTTGTGTACTCAAACATAGTTACTCCTATTAAGAAAAGGGACATTGTCCCTTTGTTGTTTAGTCATTAATACCAATGATTGTCATTTCATCTAATTCTTCTTTGCTTTTCTTGGTTGTCTTTTTAACTTTCGGTTTTTTATGAAGTCGAATATACAACCAAATCATGGCAGAAATTACAATCGAAGAATACGCTCCTGCAAATAATCCAACAAACATCGCAATGTTAAACTCAAAGATTTCACGTGAACCTAACATTAATAATGCTGCTACTGGTAAAATCGTTGTAAAAGTATTAAACAGAGAACGGAAAAGAGTTTGTTGAAGGGACTCATTAACAATTTTCACATAGTCCTTTTTAGAAATAACTGGTTTTGGCCATGTTTTAACTGTATGACGAATCCGGTCAAACACAACAATCGAATCATCAACCGAATAACCAATAATCGCTAAAATAACCGCAATTAGTTCCACATTCACTTCAAATCTAAAGATCGCAAACACAGCCAACACGATTAAGATATCGTGAACTAACGCCATAATGGTACCTAAGGCATAATCCCACTCAAAACGAATGGTAATATACCCCATCATTAAGATCCATGCGACCAACGATAAAATAATGGCCGTATTCACAAGCTCTCGTCCAACAACTGGTGTTACCACAACATCGTTGGCTTCATGATTGTATGTTTCTAAAATATATGCCTTTAAAGCTTGTAAGTTTTCACTTGTTTCAGTTTCAGTCGTTGTCACATACGCGGTGTTTTCTCCTGAAAGTTGAACGCGTACATTATCATAACCAAACTGTGCAAACTCTTCTGCAATAACAGCACGATCAAAGCCATTATCACTAGTCATCGTAATTTTCGTACCACTTGAAAAGTCAATGCCTAAGTTTAATGGTCCATTACCACTAAAGGTATTAAACCCACCAAATAAAATAGCGACAACCAAAATAACAGCACTTACTCCAGCTAGTTTTTTACTTAAGGAAATAAAGTTAATGTTAGTAAATGGACCAAAGTATGTTTGTGCTTCTCCTTTGTTTAAATCAGGAACATGTTCTTTTTTAATCGAGAACAGTGGAAATTTTTCAATTACTTTTGGAGAATGCATAAGTAGTTCAATTAAATACTTTGTAAAAAATACATTGAGCGCCAAGGTTACAAACACCGTTACAATTAACATGGTCGCAAATCCTTTAATCGCACCTGTACCAAAAATATACATAATCATTGCCGCAATAAAAGTAGTAAATTGACTATCAAAAATAGTCCAAAACGCTAAACGATGACCTTCTTTTACAGCACTGCTTAGTTTTTTACCAAGATAGAGTTGATCTTTAATTCTTTCAAAGGTAATAATATTGGCATCCACCGTCATCCCTACCCCAAGTACTAACGCTGCAATACCAGGAAGGGTAAAGACACCACCCATGGAGTTGTAAATAAAGAACACGACAAACACATAAAACGCCAACATAATGGCACTAATAATTCCCGCAAACTTATACACTGCTATCATTGCTAACATAACAAGTGCAACACCAACAAAGCCAGCAATCATCGTTTGACCAAAAGCAGCCATACCAAACTCAGCACTTACAACATTCGAATATAGTTCTTCCATTTGTACTGGAAGTGATCCTGAGTTAATTAAATCCGCTAATTCACGAGCTGCGGCTTCATTAAAGGAACCCGAAATAATCGCATCACCACGTATCCCTTGAGATACAGTTGCGGCAGAAATGTATTTTTGTGTGTTGGTCGCTTCATTAGGACGCTCTTCAATGTAAGAGTCTCCCTCTTGAAAGTCTAACCATGTCACAATTAAGTTGTTTCCCGCTGGCATTTGAGAAACACGTTGTGTCATTTCATAAAAAGCATCCGAATCTGATACTCTTAAACTAACAACTGGACGTCCATTTTCAAACCCTAAGGAAGCGCCACCATCCACTAAGATAGAAGCATCCGCTAATAAGTTGTCATTAACATCTCTAAAGGTTAAATTAGCTGTTGCTGAAATAATTCGTCTTGCTTGATCTTGATCGGATACCCCGGCCAATTGCACACGAATACGATCGTCCCCTTCGATAATAATTTGAGGTTCACTTACACCCAATACATCGATACGTTTACTTACTGAACGTGCTACTGCAGACATCGCAGGTAGCTGTTCTCCACTTTCAAGTGGTGTTACTTGATACACAATCTCAAATCCACCTTGTAGATCAAGACCAAGTGTCATGTTATCGGCAACATCTCTACTAAAAACACCAATCATTGTAAATAAAGCAACAATGGTGAGTAGAAAAATACCAAATCTAGATTTCATCCTCTTCATTTTGAACCTCCAATTACATCTTCATATTCACTAAGTTTCGTTTTTAATGCATTTCTCATAGAATCTTTAATCATTGTTTGAATCACATCATTAACTGTGAGTTCAAACACATCAAAGATCATCTGATAAAACCGCCTTGGCGGCTGATTGTTCCATTTTTTTGACACACAATCACTCACATCCTTAACAGCAATATTACTGTCGGACTGTTTGGATAATTGATGTGCTTTTAACACCATGGCCAACTTTAGTTGGGGATGGTCTATCCTACTCATAAAAAAACGCCCCTTTACTTGCCTTACTATTATATAGGAAAATGATGCAAATGTGTAATCTTTTTGCATGCATAATAATCATCTTTTCCATCAATGACAAAATAAACACCTTTTTTAGTTTCAATACGATAAAATACAAAGCATTTACTTAAACATTGTCTACGACACTAACTCTAAAAGCTCCTTAAAAAACACAATATTTTCTAAGCCTATCACATCATAAGGCACAACCATACTAAAGTGTAGATCATCATACCTTAACTTAATATCTAGCTCAATACCAAAAGGACTAATGTTAAAGCCTTTTAATGGTTCAATTTCACTTAAAGAAGTTATTGGATAACCGACATAGTATTTTAAGTTTTCTAAAATGTAGGTTTCCATAACCTGCCTAAAATCAGAACTTGTAATAATATCATCAAGCAAGACTTGCTCATTGTTTTTATACACACTACAAAGTGAGTAGTGATGATGGATGCTTTCTCTATCATAAAAACTAATGCTAGCACTATAACTTGTATAATCTAGTAACTTATGAGCAAAAATAGTAATGTGTGCATCTAGCACATCATCTTCTTCTTCAAATATACTTTGTGCTTTCATTATAAGTTGATTAGTGAATCTCTTATCCACTTCAAAGGATTCTTTCTGAGGTCGTGAAAACTGCACACTAACACCCGCTATTTTTTCTAAGGTTGTTTGCATTCTCATTGGCTCAGATTGTTGATTTAGTAACATCCCTTGACTTATTGGTTGCTCAAAGATATTTTCTTTGCTTAAAAATCGGTAAGGTAGTGCTAAAACATCATGAAACAAAGCAAAATCAAAGGTTAACCGAAAATTTGAAAACCCAAGATAAAAATCAGAAGAACTATAATCTAAAATAAGTTCAACACCTTGTGAACTAATAAAAAACTTCTGATTGTTTTTCAATCCACTAAAAGGTTGTACTAGTTCGATAATACTATCACCAAAATAGTATCGTTGTTTGGCTTTATCTAATTCAGAAGGAACACGCTCATTAAAAAACTGTTGAGCATCCACATCATTAGTGACTACATCACTTAATGATAAGTCTTTACCCGTCCTTACATCAACCGTGAGTCCATCTTCAACACTAACAAGCACTTCTTTGCTTTGACTAACAAACACCATGTTGCGAGAAAAAGAAAGAGACAACACATGATTAGCATTGTATTGACATTGTGTGTATAAAGTATCACTTACTAATTGAGCATCATCAACAACTTCTTGAGCAATACCTCGATAAGGTGGTAGGTTATTCGCATGATACTTTTGGATTTGCTCAGTCTTATCATGTATTTTATCGTTAATGGTTTGTTGGATAGTTTGGTTGAGTAAACCATCAATTTCAATGGTGTGTCCATTAGATAATTCTATCTCATTACAATCAATAGGATTAATAAATAGTGGTGGTTGCTTTACAGGTGAAAAGATAGGATCATGTAGTGGATCATTAAAAGCAATCACCTGTTGGTGAGGTGGTGAGATTAATTCAACAGGTTTATACTCTTTAGTACAACCTGTTAGTAAAAAGAGGATAAGTAAAACTTTACTGTACCTTAACATAACCAAAATCTTCCGCTAATTGTTGACCCTGCTTACTCAATAACCAATCCACTATTTTTCGTACATCACTATTACGGGTTTGGTTTTTATTAAACACAGCATAATAGTGAGTTGTTATTGGATATTCTTTTGAAGCAATGGTTTCATTATTAGGGTATACACCATCAATTTCTAGTAATTTCACATTTTCATTACCCCACATATCCACAACAAAATAGTAATAAGAATAACCAATGGCATCGGGTTTGTTATTATAGGAAGCTACGGCATCAATAATCTCACCCATCGATGCTTGAATCCACGCACTAGGTGGAGTCATAATGTCTAAATCTTTCATCACAAGTTCTAAAAATCCAGACTGACTTCCTGAGTTTTCTGGTCGTTGATACGCTATTATATCCACATCATCACCACCCACTTGACTCCAGTTCGTAATGTTTCCTTGATAAATATCTTGAACTTGCGTTAGTGTTAATGAATCTACAGGATTATCAATGTGAGTTAAAAAGACAAACGCTTCACTGACAATAGGAATTATTTCTAACTCCACATCATTTTCTTGGGCTAGTGTTTGTTCTTCTAAAGAAGGGTATGTTACAAATATTAAATCAGCATCACCGTTAATTAAGTTTACATAAGCTTGATGGGTTTTATTATGTTGTATAATCGGTTTTACTTGTTCAAGTGTTGCCCCTGTTAGTTGAGCAGCGATTGCTTCACTTAAAGGTATAGTGACCGTAGAACCATCAATTGTTGGGTAGTTATCTAATGTAAACTCTGGTGGTGTTTTAGCTTGACAACTTGATAGTAAAAGGATAAATGTAATTAATAGTATGCTTTTTATCATTGTGAACGCTCCTTCTTTGTGATATTTTTATTATAACACTATTTAACAAGCACAAAACAGGCATCTTATGCTATGTAGGGGTAACTTATGAACTTATGTAAAACTAAAACATTAGAAACAAATCGTTGTATACTTCGTCGACTAACTTTAGATGATGCTCAAGCTATGTTTGATAATTGGGCTAGTGATCCACAGGTAACGAAATATTTAACATGGACACCACATGCAAGTGTGCAAGACACAAAGAAACTACTTGAAATATGGTTGCCAGAATATGAAACAGACTCTGTTTTTCGTTGGGTTATCTTTCATAAAGAGTTTAACCACATCGTTGGTATGATTGATGTGGTAGAGATGAATGTAAAAGATGAATGTGCCACGATTGGTTATGTACTTGCACAAAAAGCATGGAATCAAGGCATCATGAGTGAAGTATTTAAAGAAGTTATTCGATTTCTTTTTGAAGAAGTAAATCTTCACCGCATTGAAGCTACATTTATTCGACCAAACATAGGTTCAGGTAAAGTTATGGAAAAATGTGGTTTGTCTTATGAAGGAACGAAAAAACAAAAGTTTAAAACTCATACAGGAACCTTTGAAGATTTACTTTTGTATGGAATTGTAAAAGAGGATTATAAGCGTCAATTAAAAGAACAATAATTGTCTTATCATCGATTGTTGAATTTTAAAAACAAATCTTAAATAAAGATGTATGTAATGAAAAGGCAATCGCACACGCGATTGCCTTCTTACTTATTCTTTTCTCAACGAATGAACAAGTGCTTTAAACTGTTTTCCTCGTTCTTCATAGTTTTTGTATTGATCATAACTTGCACATGCTGGTGATAAACAAACAATATCTCCACTCTGTGCTAGTTCATTGGCTTTTTTAAAGGCTTGTTCTAAATCATCCACGACATAAGCATTATCAAAGGTTTCTTTAAGTTGATCTTTGGTTTGACCATAAACAACAATGTGTTTAATTTTATGAGAAACATCACTTACTTCTTCAAAGGTAATCTTTTTATCATAACCACCTGCTATTAAGATGACAGGTTGATCAAAGGCTTCTAAGGCAACTCTTGTGGATTGAGGATTAGTTCCTTTTGAATCGTTGTAATATTTTACACCATTTACTTCATCCACAAACTCAATGCGGTGTTCTACACCCATAAAACTGTGCAACGCTTTTTGTATGTGTTTAGGTTTTATACCCATTACATACGCTAATGCAGATGCTATCAAAGCATTAGTAATGTTATGTTTTCCGACGACATGTAGTTTATCCACATCAAACAATACCTTTTTATTCACCACTGCTTTGTTATTAACAATCATCACATCTGCTTCATTATGTTGAGACACGGTCATGATTTTTGCGGATGTTGGTTTTTGAGTTCTAATAATATTGATATCATCAAGGTTTAAAACAAACGTATCATTTTGCGTTAAGTTTTCGACAATTTTCCACTTTGCATCGTAATACTCTTTTTCATTTTTAAACACGTCTAAATGATCAGGTGCTAAAGAGACAATCGTAGAAGCAACGGGATGAAATTTTTTAGTGTTTACCAGTTGAAAAGCAGCGATTTCAATCGCGCCATAGCCCATTTTACGGTGTCTTTCTTCTTTTACTACAGTACTTAATGGTACTCCAATATTACCAGCCACAAACCCAAAGGAAGTTGCTTTTTTAAAGATATCACCAAGCATGGCTGTCGTTGTTGTTTTACCATTGGTACCGGTGATGGCAGCTAATTTCCATTTTGGGATAAAACGTTGTGCAAACTCTAATTCATTAACAATAAAATAGTGCTTCGCCATCTCTTTAACAAAAGGATGATGCTCTGGTATACCAGGGTTTTTAATAACCCAATCAAAATCCATGTCTAATAAATCATTATGAAAGCCACCATCATAAACAACGATGCCTTGTTCTACTAAATCATCTTTGTTTTCTAATTCTCTTTCATCAGTAAGCACCACATGATAACCTTGATCAAGTGCTAATTTTGCACTAGCACAACCACTACGTGCTGCTCCTAAAATACATACTTTTAAACCCATAATGCGCTCCATAATCCAAGTACTAAAAAGATAAGTCCCAACAACCAAATAAACTGCACAACACTTTTTTCTTTCCAGCCCGCTAAAACAAAACTATAATGAATCGGTGTGTAATTAAACACTCGCTTTTTAAAAAGACGAACAGAAACTTGTTGAATGACAACACAACCTGTTTCCCATATTAAGACACCCACTAAAAAGATGTATGAAATTTCAATTTTTAATAACATGGCATACGCAGCCATTAAGCCACCCAATGCTAATGATCCTCCATCACCCATAAAGATTTTGGCAGGAAATACATTGTATTTTAAATACCCTAACAACGATCCCACTAGCATAATGGCTAACATGGCTAGTTGTTGCTGATTGTAGAAATAACTAATGATGGCTAATCCAACCATAATTAATAGAGAAACCCCCGCAGCTAAACCATCCATACCATCGGTAATGTTTACCGAATTAACACTCGCAACAATAACAAACACCCCAAATAAAACATAGATAACTGGTGGTAAAGCTAAAAAGAAATACCCCATCATTGGTATTGGAAAGGCAAGTAAAGTTGTAATTAGTGTTAAAGAAAGCATCATAAAGACAATCGCAATAGCAACTTGAAAAAACACTCGTAGTTTAACAGGTAAACCATCGTTTTTTCCTTCTTTTGCAATTTTCATATCGTCCACTACACCTAATAAAAAATAAGCAATAAACACAAATAGCGCTAATAAAGTACTTAACTCTAAAGCAAAATTATAGTACACCACAAGCAATACAGTTGGTATAAGCACAAACAAAACCCCTCCAAACATGGGGGTTGCTTGTTTTTGTTGGTACTCTTTTAAAGCATATTCACTGGCTGTTTGTTTAATGTTGCGCTCTTTTAGTAGCTTTATCCAAACTGGATAAGCAATCAAAGTTAGTGCATACACAAGTACAAAGCCTATCAATAATTCTAGTATTTTCATAACTTACTCATTATACTCATTAAGCGTGAAATTTACAACAACCTTTTCACTCGATAATGGCTCATTAACTTCTAAAGATTGTGATCTTACCCAACCTTCTCCAATTAGTTCTACATTTATGTTGGCAAGCTTAGCGTAAGTCATGACATCTTTTTTAGAAAAACCGGTTAAATCAATCATTGTTGTTGGTGCTTTATTGGTAAGCACAAACAATCGTGTCGTGTTAATTAGCTGTGGTATTCCTTCAAAGGAAGAATCAATTATCATATCCCCTTCACCTAAGATAACAGCTTGAAAATGGTTTTCTTGTACAAAAGTGTCAAACTCACTGACAGGTTTGTTTCGAAAACTTGGCATTAGGACAACACTTGTTTCACTTTGATCAGTTGGATCTTCACCAATCGTCTGTTCATCAGGTTCTTGAGCTTGAGCATAGTTGTATGTCATTGCAATTTTTCTAAGTACAGATTGAATTGGTGCAGTATGGTTGTATGATTCAATATATGAAGGTGCTAAAAATGCATAATACACTAAAATTTCCGGATTATCTGCCGGTAAACCAATAACAACAGAAAATAAGTTACGATCACTATAATACCCATTAGGACCAATAACTTGAGAAGTACCTGTTTTACCAATAATACCTACTTCTGGTATTTGATAATGCCTTGCTGTTCCAGCATCGGCAGTATAGCGCATAAGCCGTTGTACTTCTTTTGCAGTTGACGCTTGGATTGGTTGTCCAACTACTTCACTTGGATACTCCATGACAACTTCATTTGTGATTGGATCAATAATTTTATCCACCACTTTTGGTTTAACCATCACACCATCATTGATAATGGCACTATAGGCTTGCATAAGTTGAAGGGTTGTGACTGTTGAACCTTGACCATAACCAGAGGTAAGCATTTCAATCGGATAACGAAATGCTTTTTGACCTTCATTTTCATACACCCCAACCATGTTAACAGGCTTAAAAAAACCAAAACGGTCTAAGTACTCTTCATAATCTGTGACATGAATACTACTTGTAAGCATTGTAGCGATGGCTGTATTAAGTGATAAAGCATATGCACGATCAAAATCGACAATACCCCAATCTCTTCTACCTGCATTATATATAGAGCTACTTGCACTTTCAAAACTATTTACTCGAATTGGATATCCATTGGCAATACCCATATGAAAGACACCACTTGGATAAGTAGCATTACCATCGTATTTTCCTTTATCAATAACTGTTGCATACACAAAGCTCTTCATCGTTGAACCAGGTTCAATAACACTTTGTGATATGACATTATCATAACTAGAAATATCAATTGCATTAGGATCAAAGCTAGGTGTGTTTGCCCAACCTAATACATCCCCACTTTTAGCTTCCATAACCATGCCCCATGCTTCATAAGCATTGGTTGTTTGCATCGTGTTTTCTAATGCTAGTTCTAAGGTTTCTTGTATTCCTCGATCAAGGGTTAATACTAAGGTATTACCATTGATAGCTGGTTGTTCTTCATAGTACATGTCTTTAAAGCGGAAACCGCTAATATCGGATTGATAGCGACGCCAACCGTTTTCACCAAGAAGTGTTTGATTAAAGATTGCTTCTAAACCCATGCGTCCTGTCATGGCTTTTACTTCATCATCAAACTGCGAAAAACCAATAAGATGAGAAGCAAAAACACCTTGTGGGTAGTTACGACTAATCATCGTTTCAAAGGCAATACCAGGAAGCCCTAACGCTAGTATTTCATTTCTCGTATTTAAAGATAAATTTCTTCCTCGTATACCAAGTTCTGTTTGATACAAGTCTTTGTTTAAATGATCCAATATGACTTGCTCTTCCATGTTTAAAAGTGGTGCTAATGCTGCAGCTGTCGCTTCTTTATCTACCACATAAGCTGGTGTATTATGAATACCAACACGAGAACTATCTAAGTAAAGTATAATCTTATACGATACGACATCTTCCGCTAACACATTGTTGTTTCTATCAACGATAAGACCACGATTAGCAAGTATACTTTCTTGACGAATATACACACCATCGGCAATTTCTTTAATGTTTGTCTTTGAATGAACATGTTGTCCACCAATAACAACGACAAAAACATTGGCACTAATAAGGCCAACAAGTAAAAAGAATATGGAAAACCACACCAACAAAGTAATGTTGGTGCGTTTTATTCTAGTCATTTCTGTTGATGACGCTGATGACATTTTGATTTACCGAACTATACCCTTGTTCATTGGCCATCGCTACAATACGATTGTAATTGCTAAGTCTTCCAATATCTACTTGCAATGCTTCATTTTCTGTTTGTAAAACAGCAATCGCACGTTCTGTTTGTTGTATTTTGACACTTAAAGAAGTTTGGTATGTACGTAAACCAATTGCACTAATGATTTGAGCAGTGACCATAATCGTAAAGAAGGTCATCACCCACACTCGCCAACGATACTTTCGAGTTTTTACTATTTTAGTTTTTGCCATACGTTCACTTCCTTTCTATGACTCTTAATTTTGCACTGGCACTTCTTGGATTGTTTATACTCTCATCCTCTTTAGCAAGAATGATTTTGTTATTGACAAGTTGATATTCTAAGCTAACTTCTAACTGTGGTAATCGTTTATCCACCTTAGGAGCTTTACTTACTTTATTAAAGGCATTTTTTACAATGCGATCTTCTAAGGAATGAAAGCTTATAATTGCCATTCTTCCTTTTGGATTTAACAAGTCTAATCCTTCTTCCACCATTTTTTTTAGTGACTGTAATTCATCATTAACTTCAATACGAATGGCTTGAAAGGTTTGTTTGGCAGGATGACCTGGTTTTGATAATGCTTTGATTGGATACCCTTTTTTAATAAGATCTACAAGTTCAAAGGTTGTTTGTATTGGTTTAACTTTTCGTGCTGCTACTATTTCTCGAACAATTCCTTTTGCATACTTTTCTTCCCCATAGGAGTATAAGATATCAAGTAGTTGTTCTTTAGAGTATGTATTTACTACTTCATAAGCAGATAGTGTTTGTGTTTGGTTCATGCGCATATCAAGTTTGGCATCAAAGCGATAAGAGAACCCACGCTTAGCTTCATCAAGTTGCATCGATGACACCCCACAATCTGCTAAGATACCATCGACGTTGTGTATGTTATGCTCAGCTAATCTACTTTTAAGATTGGCGTAATTATCAAAAATAACATGCACTAAGTTTGGTTGTGTCAGTTGGAGTGCTTTTGCTGTATTAATCGCATGAACATCTTGATCAAAGACAATAAGCTTTCCATCTATTAATCGTTCTAAGATAGCTTTAGAATGCCCACCATAACCAAAGGTAGCATCCACGTATGTTCCATGTGGGTTTATGTTTAATGCTTCTATACACTCATCAAGCATAACTGGGATGTGTTTCATACTAGAAAGTCCGTTAAGCTCTCAGCAATATCTTCAAAGGAATCAGAAGCTGACTGATAGTAGTTTTCCCATAAACCTTGATCCCATATTTCTACGTGATCGACAACACCAACAACCACACATTCTTTTTCAAGGGTTGCGGCACTAATAAGGGATTGAGGAAGTAAAATACGACCTTGATTATCTAAACTTACTTGCGCTGCTTTTGCACTAATCATGTGCACATACATACGTGATTCTTTTTTTGTGGTAGGAAGCTTTTTTAGTTGACTTAAAATACTGTCCCATTGTTCTAAAGAATACAGCGTCAAACACCCATCTAAACCGCGTGTCACGATCATAGATGCTCCAAAGTTTTCACGAAACTTAGCAGGAATAATAATTCTACCCTTGCCATCTAGGTTGTGTTTGTATTCTCCTATGAACATTGTTCTACCACTTTATGACACTTTGTCCCACTTTCTACCACCATTATAATCAAAGTTGACACATTTGTATAGTAAAAACCCCGTTTTTTATGTTTTTTCACAAAAAAAAAGAAGGGTCATGCCCTTCTTGATCATATTATGCTTGTTTATGTCTAATAATCGCCATCCACATACCAAATATACTCACCTTCAGTATTCATATAAGCAACACTACAACTGCGCTGTACTTTTGCAATGCCATTTTCTTCAAAGTAGACAGGTTGAGTGTAGTATTCTTCTTTGATAAATTCTAAGTTTTCATCAAACACCACAAACACACGTTCATGCACCGAAGATAGTAGTCGTATGCTATAAAAATCAATCGGTTCTTTATAATAGCTTAAATAAAACACTTCAAGTTGTGCAGTTTCTTCAATCTTCTGTAACATAGCTGGTGAAAGTGAACTACGATTAATAAGTGTGTATGCAGGATTGGTGTTTACTTCTTTAAAGATACGATATTGTCGTTTCGCATCGTAAAACTCACGTGAAGCAGTCCTTGTAGGAAGGACATTTAACTCTAAATCATAAAAGGTGGCGACATTGTTTTCATCAACCGAACGTATAATACCACCATACACTTCAGTGAAAAATTCAAAAGTTGGCTCGACGATTACACTACCATCATGATCAATAATACCAAAGAGTCCATTACCGCGATTGTTGTTTATAAAAGGCACAACCATTAAGTTTGCGACATCTTCAATCTCTTCAACATCTTTTCTTGGTTGTTCGCTATGGTTAAAAAGGCGCTTTTGATCTAGACATTCTTCTTGATCAAAAAGCGTATCATCAAAAGTACGAGGTTGAAGCCAACCACTTCTTAAAATGGCATAACCAACGACGCTAAATAACAATAACGCTAACACAATGTATACTTTAATTTCTGTAGATAATCTTCGTAAATAAAATCGTCTCATATTTTCTCCATAGCTATTGTAACAGAAACAACACAAACCTTAAATAGCTCTATAAAAAAGCCGGTTATTTTCCGGCATTTTTTACCTGCTCTCGATATGCATTGTATGTTTCTGGAAAGTCTTTTTTTAGCTTTGACCATACAATCATTAGTTCATCCGATACTTTGCGCTTGTTTTTTCTAAAATTAACCATCGCCTTTTGTGCTAACTCTAATGCTTCTTCAGGCTTTTTAACATCAAGATACAATGACGCTAGTGCCGTTTGCACTTGCGGGTTTTTATCAATTTCATGCTCTTTTTTAAGCACACGTAAAAACGTCTCAATGGCTTCTTCTACTTGTTCGACTGCTTTACTCACGGTAGCAACCATCACAAGCACACTTGGTAAAAACTGTGTTTGTTCAGGATTGTTGGTTGCTAAAGAGAGTGCTTCAACAATCACTTCATACGCACGCTTAGTACTACCAATGTTTAAGTAATGACGCGTTTGATCAAGTAGCTTAACAATCGATTGCTCATTTTCAATGAGCATTTGATTAAACTCCGCATCTAAGGTTACCGCTGTCTTTAAAGGCAGTTTCTCCCCAATTTCACTATACCAGTCTTGTTTTATCTTAATGTATGTTTTTCCATTGTATTCAAACTTTTGCATAGCCTCACCACGACTCTTTCTTAATTGTTTTTCTCAAAGTTATAGGCATCTTTTACCATATCTTCTACACTATGTTTTGTTTTAAAACCAAGCTCTTTTTCTGCTTTAGTTGCATCGGCATACGATATTGCAATATCACCTGCTCGTCGCTCTACAATTTCATAAGGGATATCAACCTTATTAACCCTTTTAAAGGTTTCTATAAGTTCTAATACCGAAACTCCTTGACCTGTTCCTAAATTGTAAATGTGTGTTCCTGCTTTAAGCTGTTCAATCGCTAACACATGACCAACAGCTAAATCCACCACATGAATATAATCTCGTATTCCTGTTCCATCGTGGGTGGGATAATCATTGCCAAAAACAAACAATTTTTCTCGTAACCCTTTAGCGGTTTGGGTAATATATGGCATTAAATTATTAGGAATTCCCTTAGGTCGCTCACCTATTAAAGCGCTACTATGAGCTCCAACAGGATTGAAATAGCGAAGCAAGCACACACCAAAGTTTGGGTTTGCATTTGCTGTATCTTCTAATACTCGTTCACTCATTGCTTTACTTTCGCCATAAGGGTTGGTTGTTTTAAGTAATGGCATGTCTTCTTTAAAGGGAGACACTTGATCACCATAGACAGTTGCGGAAGAAGAAAACACAAATCGAGGTACATTATACTGTAAAGCAAGTCTTGCTAGAACAATTGTACTAAGAACATTGTTTTGATAATACTCTAATGGTTTTTCTACCGACTCACCTACTGCTTTATATCCTGCAAAATGAATAATGCCATCAAAGGAGTGTTTCTTAAACACTTTATCAATTTCATTTTCTTTGCTTACATCCACTTGATAAAATGGGATATCTTTGTTTGTTAGGTGTTTAATTTTATCTAGGACATCTATCTCTGTATTGGATAAATTATCCACAATAACAACGTTATGATTGTGTTTTAAAAGTTCCACACATGTGTGTGAACCAATGTAGCCTAAGCCACCTGTCACTAATATGTTCATGTTGCTCCTTAATATGTTAGTAATTCTTCTTCTTTGTTTAAATAACGATAGCCACCCATAGCCATGGCTAATAGTTCATCTTCTCCAGGATAAGTTGTAATATCACTAATCCAATCAATGCGAGCACTTAAACGATTCGCAAATGCTTGATTAAAGATAAGCCCTCCTGTTAATAAGATTTGATCCACTTTACCTCGTAGTACCGTAGCCATAGCCCCTACTTCTTTGGCTATTTGATAGATCATCGCATCAATAACCCACTCTATTTCTTGGTTTGTGTCCATTTGTGCGACTAAACTTTTCATATCATGAGTATCAAAGTAAGACATTAACCCACCTTGGTTAATAAGGATATCCCTTACCTTGTTTGTATCTCCATCATTTTCTTCCACAAGTTGCAGCACAATTTCAGAACTAACACCACCAACTCGTGATGGAGTAAATGGTCCTTCTCCATCAAGAGCGTTGTTTACATCCACAATCCGACCACCCTTGCATGCACTAACTGAAATGCCACCACCAGCATGCACAATAATAAGTCGTAAATCATTTAAATCCTTATTTACTTTCGCTGCGTAATTTCGTGCGGTTTGTTTATGGTTTAAGGCATGAAAGATAGAACGTCTTTCATATCCTTTTAATCCAGAATATCGGGCTAAAAGTGATAATTCATCCGTAACTGGTGGATCTACAAACACCACATCGACACCGTATCTATTTTTCCAATCATACCCTATTAATAAACCTAAGTTACTAGCATGTTTCCCATAACGCATCGAACGAACATCATCAAGCACGTTTTCATCAATGGCATAGATTCCACCCATAAGTGGTTTGATTACACCACCACGAACAACAATGACATCCATACTTGAAAGGTTAATTCCTTGCACTGCACAAAAACTTTCAATGTCTTTGGTACGTCTTGCTTGTTGGTCAAACAACGATGTTTGCCCTTTAAAATCTTCAGGGCTATAACGTATCGTATGTTCTTTTACTTGTTGCTTATCTAAAAAGTAGCCAACCTTAGTGGAGGTTGATCCAATGTTACATACAAAGATTTGTGCCATAGTTTTTTCTCCTGCTTATTTTATACTTATAAAAAACTAAATGTCTCCCTTTAGTTTTCATTCAATATTTTCTGCATTCTTTGTTATCTCTATTATAGGAAACAAACGCAAATAACTCAAGCTGTTGTGACTATTTATTGTGCAGTTAGCATGTATATCTATTTTAATTGGTATTAAAACACTTGTTTACTCATTGATAGTAATTTATACAACGTTCATGAGATAACCTTTGATTTTCAAACTTTTTTCGTGAATTAATTGACAACTCACCATCACATTCGATATAGTGTACTTAAATAGAGCATAAAAAGGTATTTATGTAGCAATAAACACCTACTGATGTGAATGCTTATGAAAAAAAGATTTACAATTAAAGAAAAAAAAGGAGGCGAAATGAAAAGAAAGCGTTTGTTTTTTGGTGTGCTTATTTCTTTTATGATGGTGGTATCGTTGATACCTCTATCAATTTTAGCACAACCACCACTACCAGATAATCCGTATGCGGGGCATCATGATGATGGAAATTATGACACCCCAATACAGACCGATGCTTTTGAAATTGTGGTAGAACACCCACAATACTGGCAAGGAAATAAAATTAAAGTAACATTAGAAAAAAAGGAAGATGTCACACTCTTTGATGAACATTCAGTTTTAGTAAGGATAAAGACAGCTGATTGGTGGCGTAATTGGTTTGGTCTAGATTATGCTTTGAATGATCCAAACTATCCAAACTTTCAAAACATTACTTTGCTTGGCAATAATGACGAAGTCATTGATCGAGCAAACCATGTAACCTATGTAAATTCTATGAGTATTGGTGAACGTCTATCGATTTTTATTGAACCTGGTGCTCCTTGGGGACCAACTGGGTTTTATCAAGATGAAAGACACACAATTATGTTGGGATTCTTTTTAGAACCTGAAGCAGAGGACGACAATCCAGAATTTGTAATTAGTAACATGGATTTTTTTGATACCCTTAATGAGTGGGTTGTCCTAGATGAAATCCGAGAGGATGGTATTTTGTTTGTTGGCGATTCATTGGACATTGAAATTTCTAGTTTACCAAAAGGTTATGACGACAATGATTATATTGTTAATGATGAATTTCCTGGAACAAACTCACTTAAGACAGAGTTAAACTATGTACGAGTTCATACTGTATTTTGTGATATTGCATACACTGGCTGTGATGTAGCACCAATTTTTGTTGGGCAAGAAAATAGCTACTTTGACTTTACAATAGAAAGTAATCAAGATCATACCGTAAACTTTGGTGGTGAAATTGACCCTGCTCTTGGGTTTGGTTTTATTGGTTATGTTGTGGAACTACGATCCGTTGATGGCACCTTTATAAGCAACAATAATTTTGTGTATGAGTTTACTCAAGATTATCATGTTATAGGACTTTGGGAAGATGCTACACCAGGGTCTAAGATGCTTGCATTAGAAGCGATTAGTGATTTTAAAGAACCTTTTCCAGTGATTGTTAACTTTAACATCGCTGACATTGAAGGAGTTTCATTGCCTGCTCTTAAAACATACAGTAATTTGTATAACACAGATAAAGAATTCCCTGTAAAAAAAGAAGGTGTAGGTACAATATCCTTTGATCCTGGATTAGATTTATTGAACAATGCAAATCAACTAACATTGTTAAGTGATTCCTTTCGTTTAGAAAAAGATGCTACAAGCAAAAAACTACGTGCTCAAGTGGATACTTCTAAACTAAACTTCTTAAGCAACATTGGCGCAACCATTACTTTTGAAAATGCTATGGAAACGCTTGGTTTTGATGATGTAACAAGTGAGAATTTCTTAGAATTTGTGGATTTTGAAGTGTTGGATAATGATACACTAGTGGAAAACTTAAGTGACTACATTGATTTTGAAAGAACTAGTTATGATCCAACAACAGATATACTTACCTTACGTGTTCATCACTTTACCGAATACATAATAAGTGCTGTTGAAGAGGAAGAAGAAGAGCAAGAACAAGAAACAACCTTTAAAACTGTTGTCGAAATTGCTCTTTCAAGTGATGACTTTAGTATTTTAGTTGAAGCATTACAAAAAGCTGAGCTAGTAGAAACACTTCAAGGTCTAGGTCCATTTACGGTGTTTGCACCGACTAATGATGCCTTTGAAGCTCTATTAGAAGAACTTGATCTTACAAAAGAAGAACTGCTTAACAGCGAAGACTTATCAAAAGTTCTGTTGTATCATGTTATATCTGATCGAATACTTGCAAGTGAGATTACCGACGGCTTAAAAGTCGCAACCTTAAATGATATGCTAGAGTTAACCTTTACTTTAGATTCTGTCATTATTAATGGTGAAGCTACTGTAATCACTACTGATTTAGAAGCTGATAATGGAATTGTTCATGTTATTGATACAGTATTACTACCACCTAATTTAGGTGAAGAAGAAGTTGAACAAGAAGATCCAACATTAATACCGGATACTTCTGATACTCCTTCATTAGGATGGTTGTTTGTCACAACAGGACTACTATTTGTTTTATTATCCTTTGTGTTTAGAAAAAAACCTGTTGTCAAAAAGTAAACACTGTAAATTAGACGTAAGTAAAAAGTTGAATAGTTAGGTATACACCTAGCTCATTCAACTTTTTCTATAAAAAAAATAGCGTTAACTTACGCTACTTCTTGGTTGAATATTCATTAATTTTATCAATAACAGATTTAGGAAAAACAAACACTTCTTTTTGGTTGGTTTCAAGAGTCGAGCTCTTTCCTCTTTTTTTAGGTGTTATTTTATTAATGGATTTATAACGAACATTGACTTGTTGAGTATAAAACGATGTTTTTGTAAAAAACACTCGTTTGATACGATAAGCGTCAAAGACATTACCAATAAATAAACCACCAATCATTAAGTACAATGCTTGAATGGATGGACTATCAAAACTAGCTAGTACTAAACTAAAGGATAACCCTGCCATAATGGCATTAAACATGCCTGATTTCATTCCATAATTAACGTGATCAATTATTTGAGATTCTGTGAATTTTTCTTTTACGGCTTTATTGGCTTTTTGATATTGCACTAAACGATATATGGCATACCCTGCACCAAACAACCCTCCTGCTATTACAATCATATAATTTGCCTCCTACACTATCATAGTGTACCACAAAAACAAAGGTTGTTTCTAGAGACTTAACAATGAGTAAGGTTTGTTACTGTTGTTTGATAAATCACAATCTTTGATAGTATGAAAACCCTTTTCACAAGTGCATTATTAGCAATATTGTGAATTTATTCACGCATTGTATAATGCCCTTTGAACTGCTAAATATCATAAAATATACTTATTAGTGGCTTTTTGTTAATATGTGCACAAGTTCATAAAAAACTTATTTGTGAAATCTCTACTAAAGTGTTGACATTCGCTTGTTTTACTTTATAATACAAATCGCAAGGAGGAAATTTTATGAAAAAATTCTTAGTAGCTAGTATTGTTGCGTTATTGTTCTTAGCTGGTTGTTCTTCTGACAACGGAAATGGTGAAGAAACAAGCGTATATAAAGTTGGTACAGCCAGTGTTACTTCTGTAAGTCCACGTGATTACAATAGTGAAACTGATCAAGCAGGTCGTGTTCAAGTGAACACAACATTTGCTAATGTCGTATTAGATGAAGAAGGTGTATTTGTTTATGTCGCTATCGATGTTGCTCAAAATGAAGGAACATTCGATAATGAAGGTGTTGTAGTTACTGCAGAAGCTGCTCCTACGAAAAAGGAAAAAGGCGATGCATACAACATGAAAGGTGCTTCTGCCATTGGTAAAGAATGGGATGAGCAAATCGCTGCTTTTGAAGAGTGGGTTATTGGTAAAACATTGGATGATGTTAAAGGTTTAGCCATTGACGGTGGATACTTAGCAGATAGTGAAGATTTAAAATCTTCTGTAACTGTTCGTGTTACTGATTATATTGCAGTAGTAGAAAAAGCAGTTGAATATGCAGAAACAGTTGAAGATGTAGCACGCGTTGGTGTTGCTTCTGTAACTAGTGTTTCTGGTCGTGACTTTGTCGAAGGCACTGATGGTCGCATTCAAGTTAATGTAACTTTTGCAGGTGTTGCATATGATGCAGATGGAAATATTCTTTACCTCAGCATTGATACAGCACAAAACCAAGGAACCTTTGATGGTGAAGGCGTTGTTGTAGCAGCAGATGTTGTTGGTACTAAAAAAGAACGTGGAACTGCTTATGGTATGGCCAATGCTTCTACCATTGGTAAAGAATGGGATGAGCAAATTACTTCATTTGAATTATTTGCAGTTGGCAAAACATTAAGTGATGTAACTGGATTAGCTATTGATGGTGGTTACTTAGATGACGCGGAAGATTTAAAATCTGAAGTTACCATGAGAGTAACAGACTACATTGCAGCGCTTGAAAAAGCAACAGACAATGCAGTTAGCTTAAACTAAATTACATACAATCAAAGAAATAAAGTAAGGGTATGGCTTCGATGAGCCATACCCTTTTGTTATAGTGGTAAGATGAAACTTAAGATTGCAGCAAGTCCAATAATGCTTATGGGTGACAACTTAGTTTTGTAAATAAGCACTAAGGTTAAAGTAAATAATCCAACGGAGCTAAGTAGCGGAACTAGCTCTAATGTAGCATCAGCAACCACCGTTTGTAACATCGTATAAGCCGCAAAGCCAATCAATGCCGCAATGGTAGGTCTTAACCCATAAAACACCTTAACAAGCACTGTGCTTTCTTTAAAGCGCTCTAGTGAGCGTCCAATAACAATCATAAAGATCATTCCAACAAGCATAACTGATATACTAGCAATAACTCCTCCAGGTATCCCTGCCGCAACATATCCTGCATAGGTTGCCATGTTAATGCCAATAGGTCCTGGGGTTGATTCAGAGATGGCAACCATGTCCATTAAGGTGGCTTGAGTAAACCATGGATATTTATTGGCAAGATTAATTAAGTATGGTAAGGTTGCTAATCCTCCACCTACTGCAAAGGCACCTATGATAAGAAACTCCATAAACAATAACCAATAAATCATGTTTGTTTCCCTCCTTTTTTAGGATAGAAGATAATTCCTAATAAAGCTGAAGGAATGACAAGAAAAATTGGATTAACTCCAAGTAAGACAATGAATAGAAAACTTGAACCAAATAGTACTGCTCCAAAGATATCCACTACACCAATCTTTGTAAGTTTTATGGTGGTTTGTACAATTAGAGCACTAACTACAATGCGGATTGCTTTAAACATGTTGATCACTAGTGGTACATCAAAGATTCCTTCAAGTACTGCAGCTATAATCGTAATAATAATGATTGAAGGTAATGCAGTAGCGATTGCTGCAAGCACTGCCCCTTTTTTATGGGCAATATGATAACCAATTAAGGTATTGGTATTAATGGCTATAATACCCATGCTTACTTGAGCTATTCCATAATAGTCCATAAGCTCTGCTTCACTTAACCAGTTTTTATTATCAATGAGTTCTCTTTTAGCAATAGGAATCATGGCATAGCCACCACCAAAGGTAAATAATCCTACTTTAAAGAATGCGATAAATAATTCTAAATAAACCTTCATACCTTTGATTCCCTTCTAAATCGTTGAACGATACTAACTAAAGCTAATGATAACATAACTCCAACACTATCAATCAGTACATCCATAACTGCCCCTACTCTTCCTTCTACAAAGGTTTGAATAAACTCATCGACACTAGCAAAAGCGATGCCAAACAATAACACAATAAGCATTTTTCTTTGAAAGGTCATTGTATAAGGTTTTAAAGCTACAAATACTAGTAACCCTAAGATAAAGTACTCACTAACATGTGCTGCTTTACGTACTATAAAATGAAACTGTTCCATACTAAGAGAAATTCTTAATAATTCAACAAAACTATATAAATAAGAAACAATCCCACCACTAAGTTGGGAGGATGTTTCAGCAGGTTGTAAAGTTAGTGATAGTATCACACCCATCCATAACAGTGCAGGTAGTGCATACAGTAGTTTAGTTTTCATGTTATCCCCTTATAAACGGATTAACAATAGCATAAAAAAGACGAAATGTTAAGTTTCGTCTTTGGTAATTCGTATTATTGTGCGTTATTCAAAGGTAATACCTACATTAGGATGTACTACTTGAATCCATGTGTTACCAGGTAATAGTACTATTGGTTCACCTTCACTATCAAAAAATTGAGTTACAGCTTCATGAGACTCTTTTTTCCAAGTACCCTCTTCATAATAACCACCTACAAAGTATTCAGCTTTTCCCTCACCTACAAAATCAACAAGGACATAACTAACTCTTTCTGCAGTGGTATGAGGTGCGTGTTGAACAATAATGTTTCTAACAGCTATCTGCTTATTGGTATAAGCATCCATCATGGGTTGATTTTTAATAAATCGTTTGTAGCTATTCGTCTCTTGATCATACTCGTAACTGACTGGATTATAAGAAGAGTATCGTAAAGATAAGCTTGTGACTTCTTGAGCATCAATATTGCTTGATTCATCAAAATCAAAATGCTTATCATATTCTAACTCTGGAATTTTCTCAATTGCTCTTTCAGCATTAAAATATGCATTGTGTGGTGCTTTGCGATCAGTTGAACGATAAAAGAACTGTGAATTAATTCCTTGATGACCATCGAATCGTATAGGAGGTCTTATAGCTTCAATTAAGCTTTTAGCATCTCCTTGACCGGTTGCGGCAGAGCCAAAGTGAGCAAAAGGGATTCCCCACTCTTGCATCATCCGTACAAAAGGAATTCGTGCACTACGCACAGGACCTACTTTATTGGTTACTTCTGATTGAAAGATAGCCATAAAACGAGTAATAGTGTATGTCTCTACTGCAATCTCATACACAACATCAGCTAATCCCAGTGAAGAATGTGGTCGTGCTTCTGCAGAATTTGAGATCATAATGGCAAAAGCTTGATATGTGTTCTTACCTTCTTCTATTTCTTCACCATTAAAAATTGAACGAGTTACTGTCTCTTCAACAATTGGCTCTTCATCGGTATCATCATTAGGGTCTTCATTATTATCCAATGGTTTTGGACTACATGCGGCTAAACTAAGAATAAGTAAGAATGTAAGTAATCTTTTCATAAACACCTCTCTTTTTCAGTAACATTATAATTCATAACAATCACAAATAAAAGCTAACATGCGAGAGATATTTTATTCCTTTACATTTGCTAGATATACTTATACTTATCTTTTCAAACTGCTCCTAAACACCTTTATTGATCTTTTCCTTACCGGTTTGTTTTAAGAGGATCTTGTTATGGTCTGTGCTTGTAGATAAATCGTTCTTTCAAAATTTCTGATATTAAATTTGTTAGATCTTAAAAGTTTGAGTCTATACCTTTCAGTATTTTCATTTCTTTTATTTTTAAAAACCTTAATAGATCACTTCTAAAAATCATTTCTTATACTTGTCTTTGATTATTTTGTAATTCTCATGATTAATCTTGTCCCACTCGGTTTTCTTGTAATTAAGCCCTTTGAGTCTCTCATTAATCCAATCAGGATCGTACTCCTTGAAATATAGTGAATCAGCCCAAGCCTTCATGTCCCTATGCTCTGGTTGATTAGGATTGCGGTAAATTTCCAAAAACTCATAAAATCCATGGATGCCACCGACATCCTCCGGTGGAGCCGTCTCTGCCCCATCAAGCAGCGTTGGATATCCGAAATAGTAATCATCTACGATTTCTTCTAGTTTAATAATAAACCACCAATCATCCCCAAAGTCATAGTTGTATCGGATCTCTTTATACTTTTCCAGGTAATCATCAATCTTCAGTCCAGTAGGCTTTCGGACCTCAATCTTCAATCTCTCCTGATGATTCTTTTCAAACTGAAGCATATTGGTGGGCATTGATTTCAGCCGTTCTTCATAATGCTTCTTGTTCTTTTTGTAATGCTGATGTTCCATATACGCTTCTTCATTGTCAGTGACGATTCTATTCTCTTTAGGCAAATCAAACTCATAGAGATGGTACCCACCGCCTGGATACCCACTTTGAAAATTCGTCACATCCTGAATGACATCATGAAGCCTTCTGTATGTAGCGCCAGCTGGCATGATGACCCTTCTCCAAATTAATGGATTTGATTCTTCAAGTTCAATTCTTATTATATATGATTTCATTTGATGAGCACCTCCAAAAAATGGAATAAAAAAATAACCAATAAAAATATCTTGTTTTAATAGTTGGAAGTTGTAATTATAGTTAATAAGCACACCAAATGAATAACCATTATAGAAGGAGTGAATAAATGACTACCACAAGACTAGAAGAACTCATAGAGTATATTGAATCTACAAGTATCAAGCCAACTAACGAGTTCTATTACAACTATATTCTTAAGTTTACAAATTACTATTCTATAACTTATTTATGTAAGGTGTTCGGCGTAGGAAGAAGCAGTTATTATGATTGGCTAAAAAAATCAAGGCAAGGCGACCCCGATATTAATATTCGTAACATGATTCTTGAAATTAGAATAAAAAAACACAAAGACACAATGGGTTATCAGATGATAACAAAACATCTTCGTAGTATGCATGATCTTAAGATTAATCACAAAAAGGTTTATCGGATTATGAAGAAATTTGGATTACTATCCTCTTCTTGGCATTCAAAGAAAATGAATGTTCTATATCGTGGTATAAAACCTTATTCTAATCTAGTCAAACGAAAATTTGATATTGATATTAAAAACTTAATTTGGTGCATTGATATTACTAAGATTGATTCAAATGAAGGACGACAATATCTATGTGCAATTATTGACTTATACGATAAAGCTATCGTTGGTTATAAAATTTATAAAAATCAAACAGTTGCTTTAGTCACAAACACCATAGAAAGCGCACTTAATCAAGAAGATTTATCCAATTGTACCAAGTTAATTCTTCATAGTGATCAAGGTAGAGTTTTTAAGTCCATCACTTACCTTAAGGACTTTCTTAAAGAAACCCCTATCACTCAATCTATGGGGGAAAAGAGCTCTCCATGTGAAAATTCTGTTATTGAATCATTTTTTTCCAACCTGAAGAAAGAACGTCTTTACATAGAAAATTTCGAAACTCATGAAGATGTTGCGATGGCTGTTATAGACTATATCTATTGGTACAATCTAACAAGACCACATAGTTACAATAACTGCTCGCCTTATGAAAAAAGATACTCATCAAAATAAAACAATTTAGCCCCTATTTACCGGACACTTTTACACGAACTGTTAATTTATAAACCATTAGCAATAATTATATAGCAGTTATTTATTAGAATATCTCGCGAAATATTTCCTATAAATACAGTGTCCGGTCAAAGGGGGTTAGACCCGTTTTGTTAAAACTTCTTTTTTTGTTTTGAGAATAACACCTTCTATCTCGGCAGACTTGAGCGCTTTTTCTAAACCAATTATAATTGTATCTATATCTTCAGAAATTAAACTATGGAATTTACAGGCGTATAAACCCATGATATATGCTTTTTTATTAATACTGCAAGCTACATCTTCAATAGATGCAACAAGTTCATGATGGTCATCAACTCGACCATATAGTTTGAATGGGAGTTTTTTTATTTTTCCTTCTTCGATTAAGCGTTTTAATTTTATGTAAGTCATGCGTTCACTATTTAGATGAACTTTCAAGTCCTGTGCTTTAAAGACTGGGTGTTTGTTTAACCATTGAATTAAACTATCCTCTAGCATTGCACTCACTTCTCTCTGCCTAGATTATATACGTTATTTACTTTGAATTAATGTGTAGCATTGGCAGCTTTGCTAATGTCTGTTAGTGATCTATCGGCTTTAGTTAATTGCGTAGTCAAGATATATAGAAAAAGCCCGTCAGACGGATCCACGGCTGGACTGAAATTATTGTACCTTTGAATGTGTGTTTGTCCATGACTGAAAGGCCTCCTTAACTATTCTCTTATACCCTATCAAAAATAAGATAAGGGTATCTATGTTTGATTGCTATTTCTTCACTTTGTTTTAATTCATCCAATTGTAAAAATAATCTATTTCTAGCTCTACTCAATGCTACATAAAAAACTCTATGCTCTTCATTGCTATTTAAATCTGGTTCTAGTAGAAATTTCTTTAAGTATTTACTATCTACTATAAAAACAGCATCAAACTCAGCTCCCTTTGCTTTATGAATAGTTACATGGTTACTAGAGTCTCCTGTTATGTTAATGCAAATCGCTATCTCTTTATATGACACGCTTTCATAGAAAATTTTAGGTGCGCCTCTAGTAACTTTAGGTAAACTAGGTTCTAATGTATTTGAAATTGAATTATAAAAATCCATTAAAGATTTATCACAGTATTGATCGTAGAACGCTAGGATTTTGGTTAGAGAAAACAAGGCCACTTTTTTTGAATCATTTTCATTCCTGAAAATCCATTCAATTTTTTTAATTGATTCTTTTATATTCCCATTTTGAGCTAGTTCTATAGCACTTATAAAAGATAAAATGTAGTCTCTGCGTTTATTATTAGAATCGTCCGTGTTGAACTGATCCAACAATTTCTTATTAAGATTATGATTATCAATTTCTTTCTTCATTGCATTTGAAGTAATATTGTCTCTTGAGAGAGAAGTAACGGTGCCCCCTTGACACTCTTCACATGCTTTTTTGTATGCTTTGATTCTATCACCTACATATATTACTACTTCATCGCATTTTTTTTCCACCGTAGATTCCTGAATTATGTCTTCACGGATGTCATTCAATAATTTGATAATTTTATTAGAGCACCTATGATTATTATTGATGGTATAGTGACATGAATCACCTGAATTAAAAGACTCAAATAAATGGGGATTCGCACCTTGAAAAGCATATATTGATTGGGCCTTATCTCCAATTACACCCACTACAGTTTCTTTTTTTCTTATTTGATCTAAAATGTATGATTGAATTGGATTGGTATCTTGGTATTCATCTATAAACATATATGGGAACTTAGCCCTTAGTATTTCTAGGATGAATGGATATTGATCGATGAGCACATATGAAAAATATAAAACATCATTGTGATCAAGCTTACCTTTTCTCCAATAAATTCTTTTCAAATCGATAATTTTGCTGGACAATACTTCTAGATTTTTCTTGTTTAGCCTAACAGGGTTGTTATCCTTATCATATCCAACAGCTTTTGTGTTTTCACATTCAATAGTAGGTACTTCGTTATTAAAAGTGCATTTCATAGATAAAAGCCAACTTTGTAAAGCTTGCATCATTGCTGGAAATCCTAAAACCTGATTTTTTGAGTTAGGATGCTTCAAGCCACTAAAATCACCGTCTTCAAACCACTCACGAATATATTTAGTGCTGATGTATAAATCATCATGCCCTTTGACTTTCTTGGCACACAACTCATATTCCTCAGGAATGAAAGAACAATAAGGCTTAACTACATTCTTATACAAGAAGCTATGAATTGTGGTGACTTCAATCATATTTGATGCGTTTTTACCAACCCTTTTCAGAATAGTTTCCACTGCTATATTCGTATAGGTAATACAAGCTATTTTCCTGGAATTGGATAGCCTATCAGAGTTGTCAATAATATTTTTTATGTGGTTAACCAAAAACTCTGTCTTCCCTGCTCCTGGCCCAGCCTCAACTTTAAAATCCTCATCAATATTTATTTTATCTTTAGCTGTTATAATCATAGACTTTCGCACATCCATTCAATAGCTTCACGAATATAATTTGGAACATTAAAATTCTGATATTCCTCTGTGCCTCTTTTTTCTAAATTCTCTTTTAAGGCTACAGATAGTTCTAAAGCATTTTCACCTTTACCAACAGAATTAAGATATCTTGATGCAAATACAGCCTTCTTCTTCAATTCTTCATCCCATATATCCCTATTAGCAGTTCTAATTGAATCCGTAATCCTTTTGTTTTCATCACTATCTCTAAGCTTTTCTAAAAGGTCTTCAATATTTTTTTCTTCCTCTAGTAACATGATAATATCCTCTAGCTCAGTATAATTTTGAAGTGATGGGGTTAATAATAGCCTGCTATTTTCATTTTCAAAAGCCAATTGGTACTCGAGTGTCTTACCAAAAAACTCATCTTGAGTGAATGAACGAATATTGGGATGCACATCATCTTCATACTTAACCATGCTATCATTCACTGAGTATTTATACTTCATTGGCTCTATATTCAGCTCATATGGATAGCACCTTTTTGACTTTGTATTACTCCTATCTTTTTCTTTCCTCGTTGGGTCTAAATCTGTTATGCATGCAATCTTACGCTTTATTGTTCCGTCTTTATTACCATCAAACAAATAAAGAAAATGTTCAAAGTATCTCCCACCAATATTGATTACAGAAATATGATTTTCTTCTAGAGGTTTGTTCAAGTATTCCGCAAAGATTGGTATCAATAGTTGTTCGGCTATGCCTTCAACAAAGATAACTTTTTCAGCGAAAAGCATATTTGATTTTGTTGCGTCTAGGAATCTCTGTACATATTTTTTGCTATCCTCTTTACATTCACTATTCTGATGCTCATTTATATTATAGAAAACTTTTCCTGGATATGATATTCCGGTCTTGCCGTTTTCTTTATAAAAGCAGATAATATCATCTAAACTTGTAGATGAAGTGATATGGGTAGAATGTGAAGTAATAAATACTTGCTTTACCTTTTTTTCTTTTATATTCTTCTTCAGAAATTTCATAAACTGAAATTGCATAGTAGGATGTAAATGTGCTTCAGGTTCCTCTATAGCTAATACTGGAAATACTTTTGCATTACTTCCTAAGTATTTACCATTAGAATCTACCTGCATCTTTGCTAGCAATAATGACATAAAGATTAGATTGTTATAGCCAAGACCGTTATTTGAAATTGGTATATTCATTCCAGTGTTTTGTTTTACAATCAGTTGTAAAACAGAATATAATTCACTCTCACTTATTTTACCTTCAAAATCTGGTGTCGAGTTATCAAAGGAAGCACCAATATCATTAGAATAAGACAAAATTTCCTTATTTCCACTCTTCAATCTCTCTTGAAGCTTTTCAATTAATTCCTTAGAAACAATTTCAAAAGACTCTCTTCTACTTTTAATTTTTTCTGTTTGTTGCTCTTCAGTTAACTCTTTATCGGACTTAATGTCGTAATCCATAAAAAAATCTATTACATTCTTGAGTAGAGTATTTCTTCCAGAAAACATATCTCGTTCCACATCTCTGATGGCATCTAAAAATTGAAAATCAAATTTATTCAAGCTCTCCGCATCAATTGATACTTGGTTTTCCGGATTACCCACCCAGGTCTTGTTGATATAGTGCCTTATAAACTTAGCTTTAATGATTTGCCAAACATCTGATACATTTGAAGCGTTGATAACATCTTCTAAATATCTAGCTTCCTCAGATTCAGGTAAAAAGAACTCATATTGAACCATTGCTTGATATGGTTCTTGTAATGATGTTAACCAGTTACTTACTGTAACCAACTCATCACCCATCAAATTTTCATTATCAGATTGAGTTAATTGCACACCAATTGATATCTTTGGCGAGTGTTGTTTAAGTTTCTCTAAGGAGATATTATTGTATATATCATCAATTGAGAGTTGCTTTTTAACAGATGAATCAAATATCAAAGCTAAAGCTCTAATCAAATTTGATTTTCCAGAATTGTTTTGTCCAATTAATAAATTTATTCCGTCTTTAAAACGCACAGACACAGACTCGAAGTTTCTATAGTTTTCAATATCAATCCTTGATATGTACACGGGCCTTCCCCTCCTATGGAATTTCTTTTAATCTTATCTTGCTAAATCTCCTAGTAACCCTAATAATAGCCCTCTATGCTGCACCATCTCAATACTATTCACACTCTGAATCAATCCCCTGTGAAGTCTTTCAGATCGATTTATTAAAGAGTTGATTATACGGATGCATTCTTTCTGTTCCCGAGTAATCGATTCCATTTTGCTTATGATCATTTTTGGTTTAGATTGATCTAACTCTGCAAATATCTTTCCGAGCAATCCCACCCAAACATCAGATATCTGTATCAGTCGCTCATTCTTTGAATTAATGAATTTGAAATTGGACAGCTTCTCACCTTTTAGAGTGTAGATTGTATTTTTTAAAGCTACTACTGCCTCAGCTTCTTCATCAAAATAATGCATGGAATCTTTATAAAATGCACACCTACCATCTCTGAGGCCAAAATATTCCTCCACTAATAAGCCAGGTGTGTTATCTTCAATAAAGACCAGCTCTCCCTTACGTCCAGTTGCTTTCAGTAATTGCCGGAAATTCTCTAGATAGAAATCTTCGTCACCGTAGGATTGTATGAGATCGCTCAGCTCATAGCAAAAATTCTTAATATCTTCTTTATCTAAGCTTGGATAATTATAGCCATGGAGTATTGGAAGGATCTCATCCATATGGCTTATAACAAATCTATGTAAACTAGCCTTCAAAGCTTGTGCCCACTCTAGTCCGAAGTTGAACTGTGGCTGGGCAGCAAATAGCGAATCCACTATATCTACGACAGAAAAGTACATATTATTTAACGTAGCATAATGTACATAGAGTCCGCTACCATCAAGCCATGAAAGAAATTGCTGAATAGGTTTCTTGCTTATTGCTGTCCAGAAGTCGGCTCCTCTTCCAGCTAATGTTCTAAACTTAATTTCTGATGCATTGATTCTCAGCTCATCAAACAACTTGTCTACATCGCATGGAGGAGTATCTCCTTTAAACAGCACACCACCGAGAATAAAGTCGTTGGCAATTCCTTCTTCTGCATTCACACCATTCTCTGTCAATCTAAACTTGCGAACATTTCCGGTCTCATCGTAATAGAAGCTGCACTTCTCATCAAATAGTGGTAAGTCTGAAAACTCGCTAATCATATTTCTATATTCATCCACGTCCATGTTACTCACCTCTCCACATCGCAACCATTAATACAATATTCTGACATATTCATTTATAAATAAAACGGGCAAAGCTATCTAACTTACTCTTCTCATGCCCGTTCTCTTTGATGTGTTATGTCAATATTGATCTGTTGTCCGTTCTCTTTCACTGCTAATCTGAAAAGTTACCATCACTGCCTATCTGGGATGTCAAGCTAATCATATTTATCAACTAGATTGAGCTCACCCTGTATATAATCCTTATTACTTCTAACACCTTATCATATAAGATTCCCAAAATTTACATATGTGGATGAAAAGTTTCTTGGGGAGTTTTGGGGATAGTTGAGGAGTTGGAGATCAACTTCTTCTAACCGAATTATCTATTGTTCCGCTCAAACTTCCAGGCATCTCTGACCATTTCGTCAATCCCAAGTTCAGCCTTCCAGCCTAGCTCCTTCTCAGCTTTACTCGCATCCGCAAAACAGGTCGCAATATCGCCCGGACGTCTTCCTACGATTTCATAAGGAACATCAATATCATTAACCTTCATAAAGGCATTCACTAGTTCTAATACGGAAGTACCTCGTCCTGTTCCCAGATTATAGATGTTAACTCCATCTTTAAGATTCTCAATGGCCTTCACATGACCTTTCGCTAGGTCAACCACATGGATATAATCACGGACGCCTGTCCCATCAACGGTGTCATAATCATCACCAAATACACTCAACTTCTCCAATTGTCCTTTAGCGACCTTCGTCACAAAAGGCATCAGATTGTTAGGAATGCCATTAGGATCTTCTCCAATCAATCCACTCTCATGGGCGCCCACTGGATTGAAGTATCTGAGTAAACTTACCGCAATTCCATCATTAGCATTAGCTGTATCAGTTAAGATTCTCTCACTCATAGCTTTTGTTTCACCATATGGATTGGTTGTCTTCTTAAGCTCCATATCTTCCTTAAGTGGAGATAGCTGGTCACCATACACTGTCGCAGACGAACTGAAGACAAACTTACCTACTCCGTGCTTCACACATAACTTACTGAGTGCCATAGTAGAAACAAGGTTATTATAATAATACTCAAGAGGTTTGGAAACGGACTCTCCAACCGCTTTGAGTCCAGCGAAGTGAATCACACCATCGATTTTATGAGAAGAGAATATTTCTTCTACCTTTGCTTCATCCGTTACATCGATCTGATAGAAAGATGGTTTGATACCGGTTATGCTAGATAGCTTGTCCAGGACTTCAATCTTAGAGTTGATAAGATTATCAGCAATGATCACTGTATGGTTGTTTTTTATAAGTTCCACGGCAGTATGGCTGCCGATAAAGCCTAGTCCTCCGGTTACTAATATGTTCATTGGTTGTGGTCACCTCGCTTTTGACAATTCATATGTTAAAAATATTTTCACGAATATCTCTATATAGTTTATTGTTTTTAAACAAATATTCAGCAATTACAGTCATAAACTCGTAATCAATTTCATGATCTATATCCAGTACTGCTGTATCCATCATTTTAATAACATCACATTTCCCATCAAAAATACCTTTGCCACTTGTAAGAAATTCCGGAGAGTAAGCATACATTGAAGCATTCATATCGAGTATTTCTGGTGCTTCTTGTCTTGCGTTGAAGTTTGATTGGACAATACGTTCATATCCTTTGTCAGTTTTCATCACCATATTAAAATATGGATTTCTGCGAGAATCTGTTACAGAGAAAACCACATCAGCATCTGAACTCAACTTTTTTTCTACCAAAGTTTCAAGATCATTCAAGGTTCTTAATGGTGAGGTAATATCTAAGTCAACAACCATATCATAATCTTTCTTCATTCGTTCTTTAAGTACTGTATAACTATTCTGGATTACATCAACCTTTGGTGTATTGTCTTCTCCTAGTTCAGGTTTTCTTTCTACTACCTCAATTTGTATTCTCAATTCATTCCTGAAAAGGTCAATTAAATCACTACTATCCGTATTTAAAACAATATCACACTCATATTGTTTATTGTTTTTTATAAATAAATCGATTGCTGATACAGTATAAAACGCTAAAGGATAACCTAAGAACTCTTTTAGATTCTTGTTCTTTATTCCTTTTGAGCCTGCTCTACCACATATTGTAAATAATATCCTCATTAAAGTTTACCTTCCTTTGCAATTTTTAATGTAGTTAAAGCTGTAAAAATATCATTTTCATTATTCGCTTTGCCTTCTAAAATATCAAAGAAATTTTCTATTTCCTTAAGTTGATAAGAATTTCTATCTTCACTAAATCGAATTACTTTATTTTCATTCAAAAATCGAATTTCACTGTTAATAATGTCAGCCACTATAGTTTCATCTGTTGTGAAGAGTTGTAATTCTCTTATTGCCTTCCGTCCAAAGTAATCTAGATGTATTTCAGCTAACATCTTATCATATTCCGCTATATAAACTGATAAGTCATCGCTGTCTATTTCTAACCGAGAAAATTTTCCGCGATAATTTAGAACTTGCTTAGGCTTCCCAAATAAATACATCATGTAATCCCACTCATGTATAAGATCAATTGATACGCCACCACCTTGATCCAAGTGGGCACTATAAGTTTCTCGATAATCTAACCCAGGTCTCCAATCTGGTAAATAACTGGAACATATTACTCTTGTACTGTATACTGAATTCAAATCAATCTTATTTTTTACATACTGGATTACCTCAGTATATCTTAAAGGACATGCAACGTAATAAATGCCCTTTGTGTCAAATGGTAAATCTGATATGTTCATAGATGTTTTATCAAAAACTGGTTTTTCAATAAACATGTTTTTTGTCTTATAACAAAATTCTTTTATCGTATCATAGTGTAAATGAGTCGGATTGGTAATAAAAATAACATCATAATCATCGGGAACATTTTCATATTCTACATATACATTAGAAATAAGCTCGCTTAACGATTCATCCAAAGCCCTACTGTTTTTTCTTCTAATCAAATCTATAGAATATTCAATTTCTCTGCTGCTAAGAACCTTATCTATATTAACTAGATGCCTTTTTCCTATTGAGCCTAAACCAATCATTCCTATTTTATATCTTCTTTGCATAGCTAGGCCTCGATTCTATCTATTAAGTTAAGAATTATTTTGTCTTTCTCGAAATCGTAAATAGGATCAATATTATTAGATATCACTTCGAAGAAAGATACTATTTCATCATAGTAAGCATTTTCAACCACAAATTTACTATATTGATCGAGTTGGTCTACTTTTTCATACAACAAAATATTCTCTTCTTTCCGCTTCTCAATATCCACCATTTTTAATCCTTCAGCTGAACCATCCCAAGATAAATATAGACTTTCACCGAAAACTTCAAGGTTTCTTACCGCTTTCCTAGATACTATATCGACGGCCAGCATGCCTTTATGTCCTGATTCATGCTCTAAAATAACCATATAATTGTCATCATATTCAATATTTAAAGAGCTGATTTTACTCTTTCTTACAATGATATCTTTAACATTACCAAAAACCTCAATAAGCCATGGTAATTCGATTGCAAAAATTTCACGACAACCATTCGTTCTCTTATCACCAACAAAAAAATCTTTATAACTCTCCCAAGGGTGCCAATCAGGCAAATACTGACCAATATGGTAGGTATAATTCAATCTTTCATCTTGCATCTTAACTACATTGTTTATTTGTTTAATCTCCGCTCTATGTAAGAATGTCGAAGATAAAAAAAGAACCCGATTTTTTTCTTCTGCCAGTTGAATATTCTCATCATATCCATCAGTAACTAGATTTAATTCTGTGAAAATATGTAGATTATTCTCTAAGCACAATTTAATTAGTTTACTGTGTGATAATGGTGAAGTACAAATGATTGCACTGTCAAGATTGTTGTTTTTTATTGCCTCCTCTAAACTATCGATTGTTTCAATTCCAAATTCAGATTCGGATGCTTTTCTTCTCTTTTTATTTAAATCAACACCAATGATTTTATAAGAATAGTTATATTGCTTAATTAATCGAATTCTTCTTCTCCCCATTGATCCAAGTCCAATCACGACTATATTCATCTATTTCACCTCGCAATCATAAAACTTTTTCTTAAGGTCAATTTTATTGTTAAACACATATTCTTTTATTACTTCAACTACCTTGTTAGATGTATCTCCTTCGCCGTATGGATTTACGGTTTTCTTAGCTTCCTGTGCAAACTTATCACTTAAGGCCAAATCCAAGGCTTGATGTATGCTTTCCTGTGTTGGTTCACAGTTAATGACACTACTTGCTTGCAACCTTCCTTTTTGCCGGTCTCCAATGTTAAGTGTAGGGATGCCAAAGCTAGGTGCTTCTAATAATCCACTAGAGGAATTGCCAATAACCACGCTACAATACTTGAGTGCACTTAAGTATCGTCTCACTCCAAGTGATGTAAATGCGAAAATATTATCATTTTCTTTGGCATAATTATCAATAAATTGATTTATAATCCGTCCTTCAGCATCTGCATTTGCTTTAGTGAATATAAAATCTAAGTTCTTATATTCTTTGCAGACTTCAAGAAGCGATTCAATTTGCTTCTCAGAGCTGTTATTTTCAAGTGTTACTGGATGGAATGTAACCACCGCATATGGTTTTGATAAACTGATATTAAGTTCATTCTCTAATTCTTCTTTTTGTAGCAATTTTTCATTTAAGATATTTTCAATACCAATTGCTCCGACATTATATACCCGTTCTGGGTACTCTCCTAGTTGAACAACCCTTTTTCTGTATTCATCTGTACTTGTAAAATGAAGATAGCTTAGCTTTGTTATCGCATGACGAATAGACTCATCGATGGCACCTTCTGTGGTTTCTCCACCATAGAGATGAGCTATGGGAATTCTCTGATTCATTGCTGTACTTGCTACAGCCAGTGTTTCATATCGATCGCCAAGAACAATCAACAAATCGGGATTCAGATTTTCAAAATAATCAGCAAAGCTAATCATCGCAAGCCCCATCGATTTTGAAATTGACGATGGGGTATCTGAGCTTAAAAGGATCTCGATTTTCTCATCGATAACAAAACCATCCTTTTCAATTTCTTTATAAGTCAACCCGAATTCAGGTGATAAATGTGCTCCAGTGGCTACGATTCTTACATCGAATTCACCAACTGTATTAAGTTTTGTGATTATTGGTTTCAACAAACCATATTCAGCTCTTGTAGCTGTTAAAATACTTATTATTTTCTTCATAACTCTATCAACTCATCTTCTTTAAAATCTCTTGGCGCAGGATTTCCTATGATATCAAACCATCTCATAGGACTTATACCATCACCTGGTCTTTTTACTGTAAGGTTATTTTCTGTGAAAATTTCACCTGCTTTAATCTCTTTACTTGCAATAATACTCTTACGTGCAACTGCCATGTTCTTTTTCTCTGATTCGGCTGGCTGTTTCATTCCATTACCTAAAGCCAATTCAATATGTCTTATGGAGTCAACCATGGCTTTAAGCTCATTAGCTTCTAAGCTCGCTTTATGATCTGGCCCCTCCATATTTCTGTCTAAGGTAAAGTGCTTCTCTATAACTGTAGCACCTAAAGCAACCGCTGCAATAGGAACCTCTATGCCTTTAGTGTGATCCGAATAACCCACCTTGACACCGAATTCTTCCTTTATTGTGTTCATAGCTCTTAAGTTTACATCTTCAAATGGTGTCGGGTACTCTGTAGTACAATGAAGAACTGTAAGTTCCGCCACTCCATTTTCTTTTAAAACTTTAATAGCACTTCTTATGTCTTCCATTGTGCTCATACCGGTGGAAAGTATCACAGGTTTGTTTAGTTTAGCAATCTTGATTAGATAAGGAAGGTTGGTAATGTCTCCTGAAGGAATCTTCCACGTACCCATTTCTAAACTATCTAAAAAATCTATGCTATCAAAATCAAAAGCAGTGGACATAAATTCAATATCTTTGCTTTTACAGTATTCATTCAGTTCTACAAACTCATCAAAGGAGAGCTCGAGCTTCTTAAGCATATCCTGTTGGGATTCTTCTGGCTCAGTTTGTTGCTTTTGATATTCAGCTTTTACCACATTTTTTGAAACGATATTCTTAGAAACAAAAGTCTGAAACTTTACGCAATCAGCCCCTGCATCTTTAGCAGCATCGACTAATTTCTTTGCCAACTCCAAGCTTCCATTATGATTTACGCCAGCTTCTGCAATAACGAATACACTCATAGTTTCTTCACCTCCTTGCATGGATTTCCGTAAGCCATGGTATTTGAGTCAATGTCGTGTAAGACGACACTTCCCATACCAATAATTGAATTTGATCCTATGTGAATTTGCTGTTTAACCGTAGCATTTGAACCAACGTGTGAGTTTTCTCCAACAACTACTTCTCCACCTAAAACAGCTCCTGGAGCAATGTGGGAAAAAGCACCGATCTGACAGTCGTGCTCCACAATAGATCCAGAATTTATGATGGCTCCCTTTTGAATTAGAGCACCAGCATTGACTATACTCTGTTTTCCTATAAACACGCCTTGTTCAATTATCGTATGCTTACTGACTTTAGCCGAATCATCAATGATGACAGGAATTTCGTAACCAATTTCACTAAGAAGATTAAAAAGTTTTATCCTAAGAGTTGGATTTCCGATACTTCCAATTGTGACAAAGGCATACCTGTAACCATCTCTAAATAAAGCTAGTAGATCATCATCACATCCCACTACAGGAACACCCATCACTGACTGACCAAGATTCTTTTTCTTATCGACAATCCCGATTTCTGCATATTCATTTAGTTCAAGAAGACTATCCAATACCGATTTGCAATGGCCTCCACCACCAATTAAAAGTACTTTTTTATTCATCTCTCTCTAACCTTCTTCGCATATCTTCCATTTCATCAATCTGACCCATGTCCATCCAACTATTCTCGCTTATTGGATAAATACCGATTTTCTCACCTTTAGCTTTATATTGTTCAATGATATCTGGAAAGCCAATAGGCTTATCTTCCTCTAGCTCTTCAATAATCTTAGGTTCTACAATGTACATCCCTGTATTTGTAAAAAAAGATAGTTCCGGTTTTTCCTTCATGCTTTCTATTTCGCCTGTTTCACTGATTTCTATAACACCATATGGTATTTTAATGTTCTTTAGTGAACAAACCATTGTGATTAAATTCTTTTCCTTCTTATGGTAATTATATATCTTTTCATAATCTTCTTCGATCAAAATATCACAATTAGATAAAATAAATGTTGAGTTGATTTTTCCCTTAAGAAGGCTCAGACCTCCACCTGTACCTAATGGCTTATCTTCATCTACGTAATCAACCTTGTATGCTTTTTCAATTTCATTGAAATAAGCTTTAATCATATTCTTCTTGTGATTAACAACAAGATAAAACTGATCACTTCCATGTCGATTGAAACGGTTGGTGATATGCTCAACAATTGGAATTTCACCAATGGGAATGAGTGGTTTAGGAAGTATTTTTGTATATGGATAAAGACGCGTACCAAGACCACCTGCCATAATAACAACTGGTACTTCCAAAGTTCTCTGTGGTTCGACTTCTTCATCATTCCATAATACTACAGAAAGGATATTACTCTCTTTATCTAGTATAGGAAGAGCTTCAATGGAATGCTTTTTCATAAATTCTTTTGCTTTGGTTTTCTCTTCCTCTAACAGATATTTTGGATTGTAGTTTGCAATCTCCCTGACTTTAGCATCCAGGTTTCCTTTTTTTAGGATCCACCTTCTGATGTCACCATCTGTAATGGCTGCAACAAAATGACTATCCCTAGTAACAAAAAGTACTTTCTTGGCAACTTTATCCAATTGATGCATCGCTTCAAGCATTGTTGATTCTTCGTCTATTAAAAATTCTATAACTTCCATTTCCGCACCTCATTTCAAAGGCGATTTACACCACCTCTGGTTGTTTTAAACATTCAATAACATAGGCAGCGTCTTCTCTAGAAAGATTGGAGCTGCATGGTATATTAACTACCTTGTCCAAATACTGCCTTGCTTTATCAATCTTATAAGTTTGACTTCCCTCATAAGGCTTTTGGTCACTGATCAATCCCCATATCGGTCTTGCCTGGACCTTCTTAGATGCTAAATATTTGATGATTTGATCTCTATTCAATGCGTATCCTTGTTCTACATATAGTGCATAAAACCAATAATTTGGACGAATACTATCCTTGAAATCTAAAATTCTAAGACCTGAAATCTTTTGTATTTCATCTTTATAGAAATCATAATTATCTTTCTTCACCTTGATGAAGTCTTCTAATTGTTCTAGTTGTGCAAGTCCTAATGCTGCTTGAAGATTTGTCATGCGATAGTTAAAGCCAATTTCATCATGTGTATAGTAAAGCTCATCACTTTTCGCTTGGGTTGTAAGATGCTTCGCTCTCTTTAAAAGTTCTTCATTATCTGAAACAATCATCCCACCACCGCCGGTAGTCATAATTTTGTTCCCATTAAATGAATAAACCCCAATGTCACCAATTGTCCCGGCGTGTTTACCTTTATATTTCCCAACAATATAATAAGTACCAATCGCTTCTGTTGCATCTTCAATTACTTTCAGATTGTACTTATTGGCAACTTCAATGATACCCTCCATGTCAGCCATGTTTCCAAAAACATGAACGACAATCAAGGCTTTGATATGCTTTTTAGTTGAATTATTGATAAGTTTACCATCTAAAAAACTACATTCCGTTTCACAGAAGTCTTTTAGCTTGTCAACATCCATCGTAAGTGTATCATCACAGTCCATAAAAATAGGTTCTGCACCGATATACTTAACTGGATTTACTGCTGCGATAAACGTTAATGTTGGGACAATGACTTCATCTTCTTTTGTAACCCCACAGACTTCAAGTGCAATATGAAGTCCTGATGTACCATTTTGACAGGAAACAGCACCTTTGCACTTAGCATACTCTGCAACTTTCAATTCAAAATCATTCACATATGGACCACCTGTTGATACCCATTCTGTTTCAACCGCATGTGTAATATACTCAAGCTCCTTTCCTTTTAAGTTAGGAACGGATAGAGGTATGAATTTTCGACTCATTTTAGCACCTCCAAATTAAATATTGTACATATCTGTCTTATACTGATCTAAGTTATGCTTAAAGAATTCAATTGTTTCTGCTAGGCCTTGTTCAAAGGTATAATTAGGCTTCCAATTGGTCAGTCTCATGATTTTCTCGTTGGATCCTAAAAGTCTATTTACTTCACTCTTTTCTGGTCGTAGTCTCTGTTCATCACAAATTATCTTTGCATTCGGGTTGATTTGCCTAATCAATTCCTCAGCTAACTGACCGATTGAAATCTCTTGCTGTGTTGCGATATTTATTTCTTCACCGACTGTGTTGTTTGATTTTGCAATTTCAATAAATCCATTTGCGGTATCTTTTACATAGTTAAAATCTCTGGTTGGTGTTAATGAGCCAAGTTCAATTTTTTCTTTTCCGGCAAGAAGCTGCGTAATAATTGTTGGAATGACTGCTCTTGCAGATTGTCTTGGTCCATATGTATTAAATGGACGTACAATCGTAATCGGCATATTAAAGCTACGATAGAATGACTCCGCCAAACGATCCGCTCCAATTTTCGTTGCAGAATAAGGGGATTGCCCTTGATACGGATGGTTTTCATCTATTGGTACATATTGAGCAGTGCCATATACTTCTGATGTTGATGTAATAAGTAATCTTGAAGTATCTAAATCTCTAGCCGCTTGCAGTACATTAAGTGTTCCCTTAATATTGGTATCCACATACGTATCTGGTGAATGATAGCTGAAGGGAATAGCAATCAAAGCAGCAAGATGAAACACTTCATCCATCCCCTTCATTGCTTCTCTTACTCCATTTGGATCTCTTACATCTCCAGTAAATACTTCTACTTCTTTCATGATTTCTTTAGGAAGTGTATCTAACCACCCCCACGAATTAAACGAATTATAATATGCAAATGCTTTTACTTTATGTCCCTGCTTAACTAACTCTTCTGTTAAGTGGCTTCCGATGAAGCCATCTGCACCCGTTATCAATATTTTACTCATTCGATTTTCTCCTTTTTTAAATTTATGGTGATACTACCTTTGACACTTCTATTCTTCGTACCTTGTCATTCAATAACATGAATTTAAAAGCTATCTAGATTAATTTCATAATTCCTCATTTATTTAATTAAATCAGACATCTGAGTCAGTTTTTAACTTCTCTGTTTTTATTTTAATAGCACTTTCAGTTTCTTTATTTTGAATTGGTTTCTTCTATTGCATTTTTCATATATTTTTGAGCCATTAAATATGTCGTAAAATAAGTTAGAGACATCGCCACAGTGTACATTAAAACAGTAAAGTATTGTGATGATTCAAAAACTATCCCTATGCCAAATGCACTAACACTAAGTAATACTCTTAGAATATTTAACCCTAATGTTTCTCTTTGTTTTTCCAATATTTCAAAGACTCTACTTACTGGAGTAAATATAAAATCTGAGAATATTAACACTGATAGTATTCTGGCAAAATTTCCCGCTTCAACCCATGAATCGCCAAATATTAATGTAAATAGAAATGGCCCAAATAGCAATAAGGTTATTAGTGGGAATAATCCTATCATCACTAATTTCTTAAGAAGCTTATCTGATAAATTCTTTAATTCTTTAGGATTACCTCTTCCCATACTTGCTGCTTCAGCAAAAAACACATTGCTTACAGACTTACCAATTAGATTCATTGGTAATCTTACAATAGTATTAGCTAATCCAAAAGCTCCAACAACTTGGCTATTATAAATAAACCCTAAAAATAACACGGGTAGATTTAAACTGATCTGTCCAACCAAGGTACTTGGAAATTGGTACAGAGGAAATTTTATATAACGCTTGGCTATCCATTTCATTTTACTGAATGAAATCTTCCCTAACAATTCTCTATTCTGGAAAACCGGTTTTGAGAGTGTCGTTATTCCTATACTTTCACTTAATATTTTTGAAGAAAGTAAACCAATAACTCCATAACCAAAAAAACCTGTGATAATTTTTAACGAATTCCCTGCTACACTTTGAATACCCACAGTTTGAGTTATACCTTTGAAATTTTTCTGCCTATAAGCATATTGTGTAAAAATTCTATATGTTTGTGTGAGCAGTATACCTAATGGTATCAGATACCAATATTCGATTATTTTTTCAGCTCCGACAACTGGGAGTATAGCTTCTCCAAAAATTGCTAGTATTAAAGTAATCACCATTACAAAAGATACTAATACTAAAAAACTTAATGCCATGCCATTAATTGACTTTTCATCATCATCAGCTATAGGAATACTTAATTCATACTTTAGTGAACCTACCAAAGCAAGAATTGCTAATGTAGAATTAAAAAGGGTAAATACCCCATACTCATCTGGTGAATAAATTCTTGTGATAATTGGGGAAGATAGCATCGCTACGACTTGAGCAAAAGCTGTACCACCACTTATTAAAACAACACTTCTTACAAACTTGTTTTTTAACAATCTTTTTATTTTAAACTTCATTCCAGATAAAGCTCTATTCATTTTTCACCGCCATCCTTGAGCGTTTCTTATTCGATTATAAATGATTCATTATCAAGTTGCTCAACCCTAATATTCTGATCAGTCGAGTAAATATTATTATACTTATTCATAATTTCTTCTATTTCTTCTACACTCAATGTTTGTAATTTATTCTTTTGATAGCTCCTAGCGTATTCTATGCTACTTATTTTTTCTTCTAAAAACCTAAAAAACTTATTCTTTCGAAATCCAATGAAAGATAACGCTTTATGAACAAATATCCCTGACCCTCGTTTCGCAAAACGATATAAATTGGAGAAGGATAATCTCGACAAAATTCGTTTGGTATTAAATTTCGCTTTGGAATAGTTAATAGGCTTAACATCTACTTTTTCAATGACATCTATTATTTTCTCTATACTCTCATCATTCTTGAAAAATGAAATATTCTCTGTAGCCATCTCTCTGAATCTATCATATTCGTCGGTAATAAATTCATCATCAGAATTGGTCTGGATCCTCATTGTAATATCCAAAAGTTCAGATGTCGTAGAAACATTTTTTGATAACTTATTTATCAATGGTGGATCAAATTTCTCATTTATATATGGACGGTAAGATATGCAATTCTTATTAATAAACAAACTTTCAATAGCACTCGTACAACCATTTTGTATTACTAGTTCAGATCCTTTTATCCATTCTGTTAAATTCCCCTCATAAATAATTTCAAGATTTGTGTATTTTCTCGCAATATCATCCCATATTTTTCTATCTTCTGAAGGGTGTGGTCTTACAACTACTTTATATGTTGGGAATTTCCGAACCAATAATTCTACAATTTCCAAAAACGACTCAAAGATAGTATTTATATGATCAAATGAAGACTTGAATTCCTCGACATCTTTCTCATTTTTAAAGAATTCCAAGTCTAGGTACTTTTTAAAGATTTTATTATATCTACTTTCAGTCTTTTTGTCCGCACCAAATAAATTTACTTTAGCGAAATTTGATACAATGAGAAAGTATGGTGCGTGTTTTCTTCTTATATTTTCTACTTTTTCAATCTCAATATTATCAAACATTTTATTAAGTAAATTTATACGAGGATTACCTGTAATCTCAAACTTATCTTTGTGTTCAGGGTAAGTTTTGACAAGTAAGTCATGTTGTTCTTTCCCATAGCATAAAAATTTGTTTATCTTATCTAGATTTTCTTTAGGTACTCGTTTTAGGTATTGGTATTTATTCACATATACTAGCCCTTCTTCATCAAGGACAATAATTTCACTACCTTGTTTTTTGATTTTATCTAATAAAGTTTGGTTTGTTTTAAAAATATTATTTACTAAAT
>CAYZMP010000004.1:0-71480 GCA_964479585.1 uncultured Erysipelothrix sp. | reverse complement strand
AAATCATGTATATAGTAAGTTTGCATATAATCTAAGGACAACAAAGATTATTTGAGTAAAGTAATCATGCATGTAATCTACTTCACTCGCTGAAATAGATATGTCATTTAAAGAGAAAAGTCTTTAGCAATATGAGTCGAAATCTTCTACGTGATGTTGGAAAGGTTTATGAGACTGACTGAGATAAGTTGAGATTTTTAAGTATCTGCTACAGCACTTATGACTATAATTGTTCATGAAAATCTGAAAAATCGTACTTTTTTCCATAAACTCCCCCCATAATGCTAAGTTTTATTGTATTCTTATAGGTAGAAGGTAGTGCGGGGAAATGGACAACTATAAAAATCAGAACATTAAACTAATTACAAACAATTATAAAAAAGGGCACAAAGTATTGACATCACTGATAAAACAGTTAAGGGATTGTGATTCTTTTGTGTTTTCAGTTGCTTTTATAACCAATAGTGGTTTAGCTTCAATTATTCATGAACTAGAAGAAAGTCGCAAACTAAATAAAAGAGGAACAATAATAACGACAGATTATTTAGCATTTAATGAGCCCTCTGTATTAAGGAGGCTTATGTTGTTTGAAAATATTGATTTACGAGTTATTGATCAACATAATTTCCATGTTAAAGGTTATATCTTCAAGCAATCAAACCACAATGAGTATATTATAGGTAGTTCTAATCTTACTCAAGAAGCATTAACCACAAACTTAGAATGGAATTTGCATTTTAATGGTTATAGTAATGAAGAGGTAGTTGAAGAGATTGAACAAGAAATTAGTCATTTGTTAGCAATATCAAAAAAGATTGATGAAGCATGGCTATTAGATTATGAACAAAGAGTCAAAAAAGTTGAAAAGAGTTTAAAAATAACAAAGAGTACTAAACCACTTATACCAAATAACTTGCAAGTTAAAGGGCTGCATGCATTACAACTTCAAAGAGAATTAAAACACAACAAAGCGCTTGTAATCTCCGCTACTGGAACTGGGAAAACATATCTTGCTGCATTTGATGCAAGAAAAGTAGATCCAAAAAGACTATTGTTTGTGGTTCATAGAGAGCAAATCGCTAAAAAATCATTAGAGAGTTTTATGCATGTGTTTCAAGATGAAAAAACATATGGAATGTATACGGGTAATCAACAAGAAATGAATGCTGATTTTCTATTTGCAACAGTTCAAACAATATCAAAGGAAGAACACCATATGAAGTTTGATCCAGACACTTTCGATTATATTGTATATGATGAAGCCCATCATATAGGTGCTCATTCTTATCAAAAAATACTGAATTACTTCACTCCAAAATTCACCTTAGCAATGACAGCTACTCCAGAAAGAAATGATAACAACAATATTTATGAGTATATGGATCATAATATTGCGTTTGAAATTAGGTTAAATGAAGCACTAAAAGAAAAAATGTTGGCACCATTTCATTACTATGGTATTTCAGATTTAATTGTAGATGGAGAGTTGATTGATGATCAAACACAATTTAATAAACTAGTTTCGCATCAAAGAGTAGAGCATATCATAGATAAGTGTAACCTATATGGTTTTTGTGGAACTCGTGTTAAAGGTCTGATGTTTTGTAGCAGAGTAGAAGAAGCAGAATTACTATCCATCGAGTTAAATAGACGTGGATACAATACAATTGCTTTATCTGGTAGTAATTTTCAACAAGAAAGAGAAGAAGCAATCGAACAGTTAACTTCAGATTATCATCCTAATCCTATAGATTACATACTGACAGTTGATATATTTAATGAGGGTGTTGATATCCCAGAGATAAATCAAGTAGTAATGCTTCGGCCAACTCAAAGCGCAATTGTGTTTGTCCAACAATTAGGTCGTGGATTAAGAAAGAGACCTGATAAAGACTATGTTGTTATTATAGATTTTATTGGAAATTACAAAAATAACTTCTTTATACCAATTGCATTATCAGGAGATAAAACATTAGATAAAGAATCGTTGTACAAATTTGTAAAAAAAGGCAATCATACATTACCTGGTGAATCAACAATACATTTTGATGACATTGTTGAAGAGAAAATACTTAGTTCAGTAAAACAAACCAATTTTGCTACGAAGAAGTTTTTAAAAGAAGCATACGACGATTTAAAATTTAAGTTAAATAAGATTCCAAGGCTACTCGATTTTTATGAAATTGGGTCAGTTGACCCAAGAATTATAATGCAGTATAGACCATCTTATTATGATTTTCTAAAGGTTATTGATAGTAATTACACTACCATAATCACAAGTATTCAAAACCAAATACTTACATTTTTATCGAAAGAAATCTTATATAACAAACGTAAAGATGAGGTTTTGATTCTTGAAGCTATAATTAATGATGAAACAATATACTATGATCAATTTGTTAATGAGCACAGATCTTCATTTCAAACAGTTAATCATGCAGCGCATGTGTTAAGTTTAAAATTCTTTAAAAGTACAGATCAACAGAAATATGGTGGAATTTCATTAATTGAGAATGACAATCGAACCATTACGATTGGTTCTCAGTTTAAAGCGCTACTAAAAGACAAAGACTATAAAGACCTTGTAATTGATTTAATTAATACATCCAAAGCGATTATTGAAAATGAGTATAGCGAGAGTGTGGATGATCCATTTATTCTTTATAAGAAATACACAAGAAAAGATGTTTGTAAACTCTTAGAATGGGAAAAAGACGTTTCAAGTACAATGTATGGATATACTGTAAAAGAAAATGCAACACCGATTTTTGTTACATATAACAAAGATGAAGGTCATGGTAAGTCAACGATGTATGAAGATGAAATCATCGATAAAGAGAGGTTTAAGTGGTATACAAGAAATAGGTTAAACTTGAATTCAAAAGAAGTTGTGATGATGAAAGATCACAAAAAGACGAACATGAGAATGGATTTATTTATTAAAAAAGACAAGGATGAAACTGATTTCTTTTATGTTGGTAAAGTAATACCAGATACATTCACGCCTGAAGTTATGAAAAATGATGAGGGAAAAACTCTTTCAGTTGTAAGAGTAGATATGAGATTTGAAGAAGAGTTACATGATGATATGATGGATTATTTTGTTGAGTAGTTCATGAAGAATAGATGAAATGGAGAGAGACTATGATTGGTGCAGTAATAGGAGATATTGTTGGTTCTCGTTTTGAATGGAATAATATTAAGACAAAAGATTTTAAGCTATTAACAGAAGACTGTTTCTTTACAGATGATACAGTTATGACACTTGCTGTCGCTAAATCACTACTTGATTGTGATGGAGACTATGAGTTTTTAAGTGAAGTAACGGTTGCTAATATGAAGGATATTCGACAACCATATCCTAATTGTGGATATGGAGGTAGCTTTTATCAATGGATGTACAGTGATGATTCTCAACCATATAACTCTTATGGAAATGGAGCTGCTATGAGAGTTAGTGCAGTTGGTTTAGTCGCAACAACTATTGATCAAGTAAAAGAGTTATCTAAGAAGGTTACTAAAGTAACGCATAATCATGTTGAAGGATTAAAAGGTGCAGAAGCAACGGCAATTGCAGTGTATTTTGCAAAGGAGAAAAAAAGCAAACAGTTTATCAAAGATTACTTAATGAAACATTATTATCCAATGGGAAAATCACTTGATGAGATACGAGTAGATTATCAGTTTAATGAAACGTGCCAGGAAACAGTACCACAAGCACTCCAAGCTTTTTTTGAGTCAACTTCTTTTGAAGATGCAATACGTAATGCAATATCAATTGGTGGTGATAGCGATACGGTCGCGGCAATAACAGGTGGTGTAGCTGCCATGTACTATGGAATACCAGCTGAAATTATTGATCAAGCTTTACCATATTTAGACAATCGTCTGTTGTATATATTGCAACAGTTTAATAGTAAATACCCAACTCCAATAATTTAAAGGGTAAATAAATGGACAGGAAGATGTGTTTTTTAAGGGGCAATCATATTTACTATTGTAAATATTCAAACAACATTTCAAATAGTGTATTATATAGACAACGAGAAGTTACAATTAAAATAACATGCAGGGGGCTGTTATGAGAAAAAGTATCGCATTATTAATTTCTAGTATTTATGTCGTTTTCTATCTGATAGGAAATGGTCTAGAACTGTATCGTTTTATTAGTTCTGAAGATCCAATCAGCCAGTTTGCAGGATATGCAACAGGTTTATTAGTTACTCCTCATTTTTTGCTTGTTGTATTGGGCTTAATATTTGGTGTTTTGGCGTATGTTCAAAACCACAAAACCTTTGCTTTAGTTAGTGCTATTCTTTATTCTTGTGCTTTGGTGTTGTTCTTTATGGCATTTTTAGAAATGCTACTACCAGTAGTTCTTTCATTTGTAGGTTATGGAACGATGCATGAATCTAATTTCAGACCAAGAAAAAGAATTGTCACTTACTATGACGATAATCTTGATAAAAGATCATACAAAGAGTCTTTAGAGTACTTACGTAAGTCAGCATCATCAAGGCAAAGAGTGGTTCGTCCTGTAGAAAACATTGTTTTTAACAAAACACTATCTGACTTATTTAAAGGTGTTCAATATCTCGTTGGTTTTATTATTATCATATCAAGTTTTAATTTAGAAGCTCCTGCTAATTTAAAAGTATTTGGTATTGTATTAGGCATGAGTGTGTTTCCACTTGTTTTTGATATGATTGCTGATTACTTTAATAAGCATCGTATGGACTTGTTGAAGTATGAAATGATGTATTTCTTTTTTGTGCTTATACTCGTATTTAACTTGTTTTAAGGTATACTGAAAGTAACTAGATTTGGAGAAGTCATATGATTATCTATGAGTCAATTAAAAAAGAGTTTATCGATGATGTATTCAACCATAGAATTGATAACAAAGTAAAAGAAGCATTATTAAACAAGGCAGGTATTAAACCAAGTCCTAGTGAAATTACTTCTTTTATTAATTCTTTACATCAAATGAAAAGTGTACTAGAGACTTCTGAAATTGATGATGTTACCGGGATTGCTATTGAGTATAAAATACCTAATAACTCAAAGCGTGTTGATTTTATTATTTCAGGTTACGATAAAGATGAACAACCGAATATTATCATTGTGGAGTTAAAACAATGGAGCAGTGTTGAATCTATGGAGTATAGAGATGGTGTTGTAAAGACTTTTGTAGGTCAAAGTTTGCGAGAAGTAACACACCCATCTTATCAAGCGTGGTCATATTCAGTGCTGATAAAAGAGTACAATGAAAATATCTATAATCATGACATTGAGTTATATCCTTGTGCGTACTTGCATAATTATGAAAAGAAAGAAGAAAATGATCCGTTGTTTGCTTCTCAATATGAATTTTACTTAAAACAAGCACAACCTTTTGTTAAAGGAGATGCTCAACGACTTAGAGACTTCATTAAACGATATATTGCAAAAGGTGATAACAAAGAGCTTATTTATCATATTGATAAAGGAAAGATAAAACCATCAAAATCTCTTCAAGATAAGATTAAGAGCATGGTTTTAGGTAATCAAGAGTTCATCATGATTGATTCTCAAAAAGTTATTTTTGAAAAAATCAAAGCTTATGCAAAAGCTAGTTTTAACAAGGCTAAGAAAGCTGTGTTTATTATAGAAGGTGGTCCTGGAACTGGAAAGAGTGTACTAGCTATTCAATCCTTATCATATATGCTAAACCAAGATAAAACGTGTATGTATGTCACTAAAAACGCTGCTCCTAAAAATGTAATGAAAAGAAAACTATCAGAAGGTAGTGAGTATAAAAAAGTATACATTGATATGTTAATGAAAGGATCATCATCTTTTGTTCATTCAAAAAGCAATGAGATTAACTGTGTTTTAGTGGATGAGGCACATCGATTAATACTACGTTCTCAATATGCAAAAGGTGGAGAAAACCAGATTAAAGAAATCATTAATGCCTCATTATTCACTGTGTTCTTTATTGATGAAACACAACGTGTAACATTTAGTGATATAGGGTCAATAGCTGAAATAAGAAAATGGGCAAAACATCATGATGCTACTGTATATCATGATGTCTTAGATTCTCAGTTTAGATGCAATGGTAGTGACGGATATATTGCGTGGTTGGATAACTTATTAGAAATTAGAGAAACTGCGAATGAGACTTTTTCCAATGATTATGATTATGATTTTAAAGTGTTTGATGATCCAATTCTTTTAAAAGAAGCAATCAACAAAAAAAACAAAGCAAATAACAAATCTAGATTAGTTGCTGGTTATTGTTGGGACTGGGATAAAGATAATAGAGCTAACCCAAATCACTTTGATATCGTATTAAATGATGATTTTAAAATGTCATGGAACTTATCCAACACAGATACTTATGCCATAGATGATCATTCAATTGATCAAATTGGATGTATACATACAGTACAAGGATTAGAGTTTGACTATGTTGGAGTTATAATAGGAGAGGATTTACGATTTGAGGATAATCGAATAATTACAGACTATAATAAACGTGCAAAGACTGATAAATCACTCAATGGATTGAAAATGAGATTAAAAGATCCAAATCTTAAAGATGAAGCACTTAAAAAAGCAGATGAAATTATAAGAAACACATACAAAACATTAATGACTCGAGGATTAAAGGGTTGTTATGTTTATTGTGTAGATTCAGAATTGAATGAGTATATGAAGAGTGTTTTAAACAATAATCAAGGATAAAAGATTGATTTAAAGGGAGGAAAGAGTCGAAGAATAATATGATGAAAGAAAAATCTGTAAATATAAATTATGTATTAAAGCGAGATATAGATTTATTGCTGATAGAAGAAATGTACTCCAATGATGAGTTTGTTCGTCTTTTTACAGAAGAAATAGATATTTATGATTTTGACCTATTCAACATATCCCATTCAGTCATGGATAATGTTTATGGGGAGTCTGATATAGTTTTGTATATAAAAAGCAACAACAGAACAATTGGTTTACTCATTGAAAATAAGATAGATGCCAAAGCGATGGAGGATCAATACTTTAGGTATGAATTAAGAGCGAGTGATTTAGTAAAAAAGAAAGAGTTAGATGCCTATTATATTTTTATTGTTGCACCAAATCAATATTTTCAGACAAATCAAGAAGCGAAAAAATATCCTTATTCTATTAGTTATGAAAAGATGGTAAGCTACTTCAATCAGTTTAATGATTCTCGTTCTCAATATAAATCACACCTTATAACTTTAGGAATAGAAAAAAGGCTCAAAGGCTATACTTCAGTAGAGGATTCTATTGTAACCCAGTTTTGGAAAGAATACTACCAGTATAAAAATGACAACTTTCCATATTTAAAGCTAAACGAAATTGATGGACCGAGAGGATCAAGAGCAGTTTGGCCATGGTTTGATACTGATTGTTCAAAAATAAAGATTGCTCATAAATCAGATAGAGTTTTGTAGATTTGACGTTTTTTGGGTATACAAAAAATGACTTAATTAATCAAAAAGCCCTTAACAAATGTTTAGATACTGACATGTATTTTGTTATTACAGGGAACTCTTTAGCTATAAGAGTAGATGTTCCAATAATTGATTTTAAACAGTGTTTTAAGCAGTTTGAGCATGAGATTTTGTTAGCTTTTAATGCAATTGATAGATTAAATGAGTTATTGGAGAGATTAATAAGGGAAAAGACAATAAGTTTGAAATAATATTTTTTCATTTCACTTTGGCATTTTTTTAATAATTGTACAAGTGCCAATTATGAACTTTCATCGCTTCAAATTTGTTGAAAATACATATCTAGAACCAACATAATGTGCTTCCACATAGTATAAGGGACTATTGTCGATTAACTTAATCAATGCTCTCATGAATAATACAGAAGAGTTGATAGGGATATCCAATAAGTTGGATATCTTTTTTGTAGCATTGGTTGCTTCTAATTGGTAGTATCCCTCTTTTAGTTGTAGAGAGTATCTGTTTTCATACAAATCATAAAGTGAGGTGTTTGGAGAAACATACATGTCTATCTTTGGACAATAGTTTGGATTGACATAGGTTTTTTCATAACAAAGATTAACATCGCCATTTCTTCTTAAACGTTCGATAACATATATTTTGGATTCTGTTTGAAGATTCAATTTGTTACAATAAAAATCATCTACCTCCATAAGTTTAGCAGAAAGGACAATGCTATTTGGGTCTCCTGATTGGTTAGTAAGAATCTCACTAAAGCTAGCCATGTTTGACAATGAATAATCTGCTTTAACTTCATTAACAAATGTTCCAGTACCTTTTACTTTTCTTATAAAACCTTCGTTATTTAAACGATCCATGGCTTTACGAATCGTATGTCTACTTACTTGGTAGATGTCACAAAAATCCACTTCTTTTGGAAGTAGTGAGTTTTCAGGATAATGTTTATCCGCAATCTTTTGCTTTAAATCGTTGTATATTTGATCATGTAGAAATATTTTCTCATTCATATTTTCACCCTGAACTTATTATATCATTAAGTTTATGTAATTTCTTGCTAAACTATTTAGGGAAGCGTTTACATAAAGTACTTGACATGTACGTACATAGTGTTAAAATATAGTTACATGTGCGCACATAAAAAAATAAAAAAAGGAGAAAACAAAATGAAGAGAATTGCTATTATTGGTAGTTCTGGTGGTAATTTATTTAACTCAGGCGGGAAAGAGCCAAAAAAATTACTGGGAGAAATAATTACTCAGGCAAGTTCAGCAGGTATTGAAGTTGGTAGTATTGTATTTGTTGGTGCTACAGTATCCATGGATAATATTAAAGAGAATACTGAAGCTCGATTGTATTCGTACAGTGACAATGAAATTGTTGTTTCTGATTTAGAGCTATTAAACAAAGTAAATGAAATGGCTATTGAAGAAGATAAAAAGCTAGCGAAAGACATTTTACAAGGTAGTTATGATGGAATTGTAGTAATGAGTGCAGATCCTAAAAAAACAAATAAAGCAAGTTTTTCAGCAGCAGCAGAAAAAGGTGTACCAATTGTTGGTACTGGCGGAACATCTATGGCCAATATTCAATCAACAGGAGCAAAAGTATTGGCTGTATCAGGTACTACAGGTACAACAAACAGAACTCGTGCTATTTCAGCAATTACTACATTGAGCAAAGAGTTTGGTTTGAAGTATAAACCAATCATTGGTTCAACTCAATCAGGAGTTGAAGATAAGGGTAGTCTAAAAGATCGTATTAGTGTTCGTGGGATTATGTTAGCTTCATTGCCTGGTTTTATCGCTATGGCATTGGTGTTGGCGATAAGTAAGATTCCTGCACTGGATATGTTTGGTGATATTTTCTCAGCGCTAATTTCTGTATTGCCTGTTGTTGTTGCGGCAATTGCAGCAAAGCAAGTATCTGGATTGGATGAAACTGGGATTGTTGCTGGTATTATTGCAGGTGCTTTATCGGTTAATGGAGGAATCATTGGTGGTATACTCGGTGGTATCTTGGCAGGTATTCTTGCTTCCTTTATGATTAAAAAAGCATTTGAATGGAAAATCCCTGGAACAACAGCAAACATAATTGCTGGTGGTTTATCTGGTTTGTTTGCGGGTTTGGTTGTTTATTTCTTAATTGCTCCAATAGCGTTGATGGCTGGAGATGGAATTCGTAACTTAATTGAAAGTGCACTTAATCTAAGTCCTGCGCTTGCAGGTTTGGTTGCTGGAGCATTGATTTGGCCTGCAATCATGGGTGGTGTGTATCATGCTGCCATATTACCAATTGTACTTCTTGAAATGGAAACAACTGGAATGAGCTTTTTAGGAGCTGTTGACATGGTTGGGTTGGTTATGGTTTCGGCAGGAATAACATTAGCGAATATTGTGGCTCCAAGAAGAAAAGAAAATCGCTCACTTGCTGTACCAGGATTTTTAATTAATATTGGGTTTGGTACATTTGTAGAGGCTGCATATCCGTTTATGTTCTCTAATAAGTTTGTTATGGGAGCAGCTGTTTTTGCTTCAGCAATCGGTGGTTTACTTGTAGGTGTGTTGGGTGTGTATGGAACGGCATATGTACCTTCCTTAGTAGCGCCAGGTTTATCAAATAGTCCTTTTGGATTTGCAGCTAGTATGATTGTTTCAATGCTAATAGCAATGGGGTTAACGATATTAGCTAATAAGTTTACGAAGGAGAAAATTGATGATTAAAAATGATATGCAACAAAAAATGGAGAAAGCACGTGTTAAGGTGCTTGATGCAATTAAAGAACACAATGGGACAACTCTGTTAAGCACAGGAATCACTGGTGATGATGCTAGATTAGCAAAAGCAGCAGTTGATGCAGGGGCAAGGTTGTTAGAACCAAATCATCCTGCTTTGGCATTAGCACGTGGATATAAGGGTGTTACTAACATGCATGATGCAGAAATGGTGCGCCATGAAATATTACTTGATCAAATGCTTGAATCAACAAAAGGCGTTAGGAATGTTGTTGGTGAGGATATCTTTATCACTGTTGGAGTTCCAGGAGGATTTACCGAAGTAATGCCTGTTGAGTTAAGTGACGATGATTTTAAAAGGATTGCACTATCAGGTGCAGATGGACTCCACACACACAAATCAAGTATTGAGGATTTAAAAGAATGGGTTGAAAAAGCTCATCAATATGGATTATTGGTAGACGCTTACATTGGTCATCCTGATGATTTACATACCTTTGGTGTACCAGCAGAAACACCTGAGGATGTTGCTAGAGTAGCAAAAGAAATGGAAACAATAGGTGTTGATTTTATAGGACTGATGACAGGAATGAGTTATGAAGGTGTTAAAGCTGGAGAAGTTCATCCTGTGATTGAAGAAAGAGTTAAGGCTTTGGTCTCTAGTGTTTCTGTTCCAACCTTAGCAGAAGGCGGGATTAACTTAACAAACTTCAAAAGATTTAAAGAGTTAGGAATTAATATTATTGTTATTGGAACAGCTATTGACAACATGGTTATGGAAGCTGCTTCAAAAGTTGTTAAAACTTTATTAGACTAAACATAAAGTTAGTAAAGAAATGTTGATAGCAGAAAAGAAATCTAGTGATAAACTAGATTTTTTTATTAGATAAACAAACAAACAATAGTAAAAGAATAATATTTAACAAACAATAACAAAAAACAACAAAAAGAAATTGACTTTACTAGTGCAAATGCTACAATGGAGTCGTAGTAAACGCTTACAGTGAAAGGAGAGAAACTATGGCGTATATTTTAGTATTAGATCAAGGAACAACGAGTTCTAGATCAACAATTTATAATGAAAAAGGTGACAAGTTAGCGCTTGTCCAAGAAGAGTTTAAACAGTATTATCCAAAAGCAGGATGGTGGGAACAAAAACCGGAGGATATTTGGCAAAGTATTTTAAACACAGCCAAACAAGCTATTTCAAAAGCAGACATATCTGCAAATGAAATTAGTGCTTTAGGTATCACAAACCAACGTGAGACTACCGTAATTTGGGATAAGAAAACAGGGACTCCTGTTACTAATGCCATTGTTTGGGGTTGCCGTCGTACTTCAGACATTTGTAAAGGATTAATGGCAGATCAAAGAGCAGATTTAGTAAATCCAAAAACTGGGCTTGTTATTGATGCGACTTATTCAGCATCGAAGATTCGTTGGATAATGGACAACGTTGATGGTGTTAGAGAAAGAGCTGAAAAAGGTGAATTATTGTTTGGTACAGTTGATACTTGGTTGATTTGGAACTTAACAGGTGGAAGAGTACATGCTACCGATTATTCTAACGCATCAAGAACTATGTTGTTTAATGTTAAAGAAGGTGTTTGGGACGAAGAGTTGATTGAATTTTTAGATGTTCCTAAAAACATTTTCCCAGAAGTTAAGTCTTCTGTTGGCTTATTTGGTGAGTGTGATCCTGGATTGTTTGGTGCTCCAATTAAGATTGCTGGTGTAGCTGGTGATCAACATGCTGCTTTGTTTGGCCAAGTATGTTTTGAACCAGGGGATGCTAAAAATACATATGGAACATCCAATGTTCCGATGATGTATATTGGTAATGAACCAATTCATTCTGAAAAAGGATTATTGTCTTTAGCGTGGCATATGGATAATGAAATTTCTTATTGTATGGGAGCAAGTATCCTAACAACAGGTAGTGCTGTTCAATGGTTACGTGATGGTATTAAGATTGTTAAGTCTTCATCACAAACAGAAGAATTAGCCAAATCGGTTGAAGATACTTTAGGGGTTTACTTTGTTCCTGCATTTAGTGGTTTAGCTGCACCTCATTGGGATATGGATGCTCGTGGTATGATCATCGGTTTAACTGCTGGGGTCAATGAAGCACATATTGCACGAGCTACATTGGAATCTATAGCATATCAAACACGTGATTTACTTGACGAAATGGAACGTGAATCAGGAGTGAAATTGAATGTATTGAAGGTTGATGGTGGTGCAACTGTAAATGATTATTTAATGCAATTTCAAGCTGATATCTTAAATTGTGTTGTCGAAAGACCACAAGATATTGAAACAACATCACTTGGTGCTGCTTACATGGCAGGATTAGGAGTAGGTGTTTGGAGTAGCAAAGAAGAATTAAAAGAAATTTGGAAAGTAGATCAACGTTTCTATCCACATATGGATGAAGCAAAACGTGAAGAATTATACGCAGGTTGGAAACGCGCTGTAAAATTTGCAAAAGGTTGGTTAGATACTTCCAAATCAACAAACGATAAGAGTTAGGAGAGATTATGATTAAGACTGATGTACTTGTTATTGGCGGTGGCATCACAGGGGCAAGCATCCTACGTGAGCTTTCTAAATATCAACTGTCATCAGTACTGCTTGAAGCAAATAATGATATTGGATCAGGAATAACAAAAGGAAATGGTGGCGTCGTACATTCAGGGTACGACGCTCACCATGGTTCTTTAAAGGCAGTATTGAATGTAAAGGGTGCACTAATGTATCCTGAGTTAGCAAAGCAACTAGAATTTGCTTATCAACCAAAACCAACGTTAACGGTAGCGTTTAACGAAGAAGATCGAAAGACAATTGAAGAATTACTAACCAATGGCTTGAAAAACAATGTTCCGGGATTAAGGATTATTGAAAAAGATGAGCTATTTTCTATAGAACCAAATATTAATCCAGAGGCGATTTGTGCGTTGTATGCTCCTAGTGCTGGGATTACCGATCCTTATGAGGTTGCGATTGCTTGTGTTGAAAATGCAATTGAAAATGGGTCGCAAGTATTTGTTGATGCAAAAGTTACTGCCATTTACAAAGAAGAAAATGGATATCGTGTAATAAGTAAGCAAGGTGAGTTTTTTAGTCGAAGCATAATTAATGCTTCAGGTGTGTTTGGAGATGAAGTGGCTAAGCTAGTGAATGATCACAATTACAAAATCACACAACGTCATGGGGCATTGTTAATTATTGAAAAAGCTGTCGGGATACAACTCAATGCTTCCTTATTTCCAGTGCCAAGAAAAGACACCAAAGGCATGGCGACGATTCCTGCGTGTGCTGGAAACATCATTGTAGGCTCAACGGCAATTATGCAAGACGATAAGGAATATAAAAAGTTTAGCAAAGAAGAAGTAAACGATTTATTTAATTCAGCACAAAAAATGGTACCTAATTTAAAACGAGAACACATTATTCGTGTGTTTAATGGATTACGACCAGTAGAAATACATTCGAATAATGATTTTGTTATTGAAGAGTCAAACATTGCAGAAGGATTTTATAATTGCATTGGAATTCAATCACCAGGAGTAGCTGCAGCACCTGCTGTGGCAATGTATGTTGTTGATTTACTAAAACAAAAACAAACGCTAACATTAAAAGAAACATTTAATCCCTATCGTAAAAGGATCGTCGATTTTTCAGAAGCAAGCAATCAAGAAAAACAACGATTAATTGAAAAAGATGCAAACTATGGAAATATCTTATGTCGTTGCGAAGTGGTTAGTGAAGCAGAAATTTTAGATGCCATTCATCGTCCTTGTGGAGCAAGGACACTTGATGGTGTAAAACGACGCACACGTGCTGGAATGGGACGATGTCAAGGGGGTTTTTGTCAACCAAAAATCATGGATATCCTTGCTCGCGAATTGGGTATACCTTATGAAAAAATTCTATTAGAAGAAGAAAACAGTTTAGTATTGATTGATCAGGAGGTGGAGTAATGTTTGATTGTGTCATCATTGGTGCAGGTCCTGCAGGTCTTTCTGCAGCGGTTAGTGCATACGATCAAGGAGTGAAAAACATTCTCGTTCTTGAAAGAGATGTTGAATTGGGAGGTATTTTAAATCAATGCATTCATAATGGATTTGGTTTACATCGATTTAACGAGGAATTAACTGGTCCAGAATATGCTCAAAAGTTTATTGATCTTGTAAAGGACCATAAAATAACGTATCAGTTAAACACGATGGTATTAGAAATGATTCAAAGTGATGATTATCATGAAATTATTGCAGTATCAAAACAACATGGTTATCAACACATTCACACTAAAACCATCATTCTTGCGATGGGTGCTCGTGAACGTACTCGCTTTATGATTCAAATACCAGGCAGTAGACCTTCAGGTGTACTTACTGCAGGAACAGCACAACGATACATAAACATTGAAGGTAAGATGGTTGGTAAAAAAGTTGTTATTTTAGGATCTGGTGATATTGGGTTAATCATGGCAAGAAGGATGTCCCTTGTTGGTGCAAAAGTACTAAGAGTCGTGGAAATTGAACCACACTCCAATGGACTAACTCGTAATATTGTTCAATGTTTAGATGATTATAATATTCCATTGTTTTTATCGCACACTGTGATTGAAATTCATGGTAACCATCGTTTAGAAGGTGTTTCGATTGCTAAAGTGGATAAAGATAAACGTGTTATTGAAGGTACACAAGAATATGTGGCATGCGATACACTACTTTTATCAGTGGGTTTAATTCCAGAAAATGAATTATCCAAGACGATACAATTAGACATTGATCCTGCTACGAAAGGTCCGATCGTCAATGAATACATGGAAACAAGTGTTGCAGGTGTCTTTGCTTGCGGTAATGTTGTTCATATTCATGACTTAGTTGACTATGTTTCAATGGAAGCTGAAAAAGCAGGTAAAAGCGTAGCTGAGTACTTAACGAAAAGCATGGCCAAAACACAAGTTGTTCAAGTTGAGCCTCAAGGTTTAATCAGCTATTGTGTTCCTCAATATGTTCATCAAAACACTTCGCTAGATACGATTGACATTATGTATCGAGTCAAAAAAGTCATCAAAAAAGCCACTGTATTGCTTGAAGATGAACGAGGCGAGATTATTAAGAAAATACCTCGATTAAACATGGCTCCAGGGGAAATGGAGAAGATTCGCATTACACGAAAAGACTTATCTGTACCCATTAATCATATTACCCTTCGTTTGATTGAAAGTGAGGTGGCATAATGAGAAAAGAGATGACATGCATTGTGTGTCCACAAGGTTGTCGATTACTTGTGGATATTGATGACAAGACAAAAGATATACAAGTAAGCAATCACAAGTGCAAACGAGGTCCAATCTATGCTCAAAAGGAACTTACTAATCCAACTCGATTTCTAACAGCTACCATAGCTATTGAAAATGCAATTCATCATCGATTACCAATTAAATCATCGATGGAAGTGCCAAAACAAGAGATGTTTAATATTATGAGAGAATTAAAACATGTCTTAGTCAAAGCGCCAGTTGAATGTGGAGATGTTGTAGTTAAAAACATTCTTGGTTTAAACATTGATATCATTGCGACACGTGACATGAACGTTAAAGATATTTAAATAACAAAGAACAATAAAGAAACATTGTGTATTTATTGTTCTTTTATTATTTTTTTCTGTATAATAATCACAAGAAGGTGAAAAATATGCTAGCCAATCAACGATATGAGTATATTCTAAAACAACTTGAAAAAAATGGAAGTGTCCTAACTAATGATTTAATAGATGAGTTAAATGTATCTCCTGCTACTGTGAGGAATGATTTAACGCATTTAGAAGCAAAACAGCTTTTAAAAAAGACGTATGGTGGAGCTATTTTGTTTGAGCAAAAACCGTTTAATTACACTAATTTTCATTTTAGAGAGCAAGTGAACATGGAACTTAAAAATGCAATTGCAGACCAAGCTTTGAAATACATTAATCATGATTCTGCTATTGCTTTGGATGCGTCTACGACATGTTTGGCACTTGCTGAAAGGCTTTCCTCTTTTAGAAGGTTAACTGTTGTAACAAATGGTATTTATACGCTACAAGCACTAAAAGAAATGCCTAATGTAACAGTCATTGTAGTTGGTGGTATTGTCACAAAAGGATCTGGATCAATTGAGGGTGTCTTAGCGGAAGAAATGCTAAGTCATATTAATATTGATGTGGCATTTTTCTCAGGTCATGGGTTTAACTTGCATTCAGGTATAACAGATTTTAATTTTTATGAAGTAGAGTTAAAGAAGATAATGTTAAAACGATCTGAAAAAGTAATTGGTCTTATAGATTCTACAAAACTTGGTCAAAACTCAACAGGTACCTTTGCTAAAAAGGAGCAGGTGGATCTACTGATTACAGATAGTAAAAACAATCAACATTTAGTTGAAGAGTATCGAGAAGCTGGTGTTGAGATTGAAGTGGTTAAAGTATAACGGATTAAAAATGTAGCTTATACGAACACATAAACTTAAATCTATTTTGCAATGTTTAGATAATTAATATGAGTGTAAAAATTAAACTATTCTCTACTTGAGAGTATGCTAATTTTTCACTTTCATGCGGGTCATCATATACTTTTGACATATATTTTTGACTTACATAACATCGTTCATCATGCTATAATTTATTCACGTCACTGTGTCAGATTTAGTGGGTTATTATACTCAAATAAACAAAAACAGAGAAAGTACTCTATGCTGTTTTTTTGTAGTCAAGTGACTAACAATATGAAGTTTCAAATCAAAGAAAGTAAGTAAGGTGAACCAATGCTAAATAGTAAACAGTTATTAGAACTTAATGAAAAATATGGGGCAAAGAACTACAAACCTTTGCCTATTGTTATATCACAAGCAGAAGGTGTTTGGGTAGAAGATCCTGAAGGTAATCGCTACATGGATATGCTTGCTGCATATTCAGCAATGAATCATGGTCATAGACACCCAAAGATTATCCAAGCACTTAAAGATCAGGCAGATAAAGTTACGTTAACTTCTCGTGCATTTGAAAACAATATATTGCCTCAGTTTTATAAAAAACTAGCAGAGTTTACAAAGAAAGATTTAATATTACCCATGAATACTGGGGCTGAAGCTGTAGAAACTGCAATTAAAGCCTCAAGACGTTGGGCAAGTGATGTTAAAGGGATAGCTGAAAATACATCAGAAATTATAGTTTGTCATAATAATTTCCATGGTCGCACTACCACTATTATTTCTTTTTCTAATGATGAAAACGCAAGACGTGCTTTTGGTCCCTATACTCCAGGGTTTACAACTGTTCCTTATGGTGATGTTAAAGCACTTAAAGAAGCAATTAATGAAAAAACAGCAGCTTTTTTAATGGAGCCTATTCAAGGTGAGGCTGGAATTAATATCCCATCGGAAGGATTCCTTAAAGAAGCGTATCAAATTTGTAAAGACAACAATGTATTGTTTATTGCGGATGAAATCCAAACAGGACTTGGTAGAACAGGGAAAAATTTTGCATGTGATTGGGAAGGTGTTGTTCCTGATGTTTATATCTTAGGAAAGGCACTTGGAGGAGGAGTTTATCCTATCTCCGCTGTAGCCGCAAACAAAGAGATATTAGGTGTCTTTAACCCTGGTTCTCATGGATCTACTTTTGGTGGAAATCCTCTTGGTGCAGCATGTGCTATAGCTGCTTTAGAGGTACTTGAAGAAGAACAACTAGTTGAAAATTCACGTGTATTAGGTGAATATTTCAAAGATGAGCTAAGCAAGATTGACAGTCTTATGATTCAAGATATTCGAGGAAAAGGTTTGTTTATTGGTTTAGAACTCAACCAGGTTGCAAGACCTATTTGTGAAGCACTAGCAAAAGAAGGAGTGCTTTGTAAAGATACAAAAGCAAACACGATTCGTTTTGCTCCACCGTTAGTAATAACAAAAGAAGAACTAGACTTTGCACTTGATAAAATTAGGGAAGTGATTAGGTAGATTGTTGTCATAGTTAGGCTGTTCACTCAAAAAACTTTATATATTGACTAAAAGTTCATTTATTGAACTTTTTTTGTAAATTGATAATGCCTAAGGCAGTGGTGTTTTGTGTTTACTATTTATTAATCAATGTTTTAGCGGATTTTGAAAACTCAAAAGATAAATATGTATAAGTAAATCAACGGTATTTTCAATTTGAGTATTAACGTAATTTTACTACTATATTTTTTCTTATAAAAAAACAAATAAAGCGTTTACATAAAAAAATGTCATGGTATAATGAATACAACGATACAAGAATACATTAGTACAAGTTTAATACAAGTGGGAGGGTACGATAGGCATGTATAACGAAAAAATGATTGATAAAAGTTCACCAATTCCAATCTATCACCAGATTTACTTATTGTTAAAAAGTTCAATTGAAAACAAGAAGTTTTTAGATGGTGATCATCTTTATTCTGAGAATGAGTTTTGTGAAATGTTCGATGTTAGTCGAGTAACTATTCGAAAAGCACTTGAAGCCTTAGAGGGAGAAGGCTTGATATCAAAAGCTAGAAGTAAAAAGACGGTTGTTTCTACAAAAAAGAAAGTATTCTTTTTATCAGAGGCTACAAGGTTCACACACGATTTGACTAAACAAGGTTTGAAAATTAAATCGATTATTCGTAGGGTTGAAAAGATTACTGCTACTGCAAAGATTGCTGAAATGTTAAAGACAAATGTTGGAGAAGAAGTATATGTAGTTGAACGTGTGAGGATTATTGGAGACCAGAAAATAGGGTTATCCATTAGTTACTTGAAAAATACAATACCAATTGAATTAACAAGAGATATGTTTAATGAAAACACTTCGTTGTTTCAACTTTTAGAAGACAATGGATTAGACATTGGATTGTGTGATGAAATGATAGAAGCACAAATTCCTACTCCGGAGTTAATTGAAATTCTTGAGCTTGATAATGAAACGGCGATTATATTTAGAGAACGAATCACATATGACATACACAATGAACCGTTTGAATATGTTCTTATGTATTACAATGCCAAATATTATAAATACTATGTTAGAGATAAAACATCCAATTTACCGGGGGTATAAATGAAAGAAAAAGTATTAGGTAGTTTAATAGGTGCAGCAACTGGAGATGCCATGGGGGCTGCAACAGAGATGCGCACAACACAACAGATTATTGAACGATTTGGTGGTCCCATAACAACTTTTGTGAAACCGCCGAGTGATGTATTTGCAAGAGGAAATCAACCTGGTGAGGTTACAGATGATTTCAGTATGGCATATCTTACTTGCTTAGAAATGCTAAACACTGGTTTTGAAGATTATGATAAAGCAGCAAAGGATGCATTGATTGTTTGGTCTGAAGATGAGAGATATTTTGAACAATTTGTAGGGCCAACAAGTAGAGCAGCAATTGATCGATTCAAGGGTAAAAAAACAGAGGCAACAAAATTGGATTGGCTCTTTGCGGATAATTCCAAAGCAACAAATGGAGCAGCTATGAAAATGTCTCCGATCTCATTGTTTGCGTTGGGTGATGTTGATAAAGCAATCGATATTGCAGTGAAAATTGCTTCCGTAACTCATGATAATAATCTTTCAGTATCGGCAGCAGCAGCAGTTGCTGCTGCGACAAATGTAGCACTGCATGAAAATGTAACTTTAAAGCAAATTGTCGATGCTGCAATCTATGGAGCAGTTAAAGGTGATGAGATAGGAAGAAAAAACTATAAAACACTCGCTGGTCCTTCTATTGTTAAAAGAGTAAAACTAGCAATAAGTATTGCAATAAACAGTAAAACTAAAGAAGAGGCAATGCAAGAACTGAGCGATGTAATTGGTAATAGCGCTATGGCTTATGAAACTTTACCGATTGCTATTGGAATCATTGTAGCTTGTGATGGTGAACTAATGGATTCCATTATTATGGCGGTCAATATTGGTTATGATACAGATTCGATTGCAACGATTGTTGGTGGAATTCTTGGTGCATATCATGGAGCGAGTAGATTTCCTGATGATTATTTGGATATCATCAATAAAGTGAACAAGTATGATTTAGAGAAGTTAAGTGAGTTAATAGTCGAAGGAGGAAAATATGACTAAGTTTGATAAGATTTTAGGATGTTTAGTAGGAGGAGCAGCAGGTGATGCAATGGGTGCAGCAACTGAAATGCGCACTCGCCAGCAAATTGAAGAGCTTTTTGGTGGATATGTAACAGAGTTTTTAGCTCCACCACAAGACACTTTTGCTAGAGGAAATAAAGCAGGTCAAGTAACAGATGATTTTAGTCTTGCACTTACAACAGTTGAAAAGATTGTTGAAAACAATGGTTTGATTAATCGTGATGTCGGGGTGGAATCATTAATTGCGTGGTCTAGTGATGATAACTATTTTTCAAGATTTGCAGGACCAACAACTAGAGCAGCTATTAATGCTTTAAAAGGGAATACTGTAGAGGAGTACGATTTTAAAGTTGTAAATGATAATGCAAAAGCATCTAATGGATCAGCAATGAAAATATCTCCAATTGCCTTATTTAGTAATGGTGATGTAGACAAAGCAATTGAAGATGCCTTTACAATTGTAACTATTTCTCATGATAATAATATTTCGATTTCAGCTGCTGCTGCAGTTGCTGCTGCAACAGCGAAAGCCATGGATGTTAATGCGACACTATTTGATGTGGTTAAAGCTGGATTATATGGTGCACAAAAAGGCGATGAGATTGGTAGAGAGCGTGCTCAAACGTATGCTGGACCTTCAGTATACAAACGTATGAAGCTTGCGATTGATATTGCACTTCGTACAGAGACATTAAGTGAAGCGATTGATGAAATTGCTGATTATATCGGAAGTGGATTAGCAGCTGCTGAAGCTGTTCCTGCAGTTTTTGGATTAATTGTTGCAGCGAAAGGTGATGCTGTAGAAGCGATTCAAGCTGGTGTAAATATCGGTTATGACACAGATACGGTGGCAACGATGATTGGTGGGATACTAGGAACATTGCATGGTATTCAAGCATTCCCTGAAAACTATTTACCTCTACTTGATGAGGCAAATGGCTATGATTTAGCGAAAACAGCAAAAGATATTGAAGGGCTTCTTAAATAACATGTCTGAAAAATCACTCATCGCAATTGGTATTAATTGTATTGATGAATATTACTCAATGGATAATACACCGGCTTTAGGCGAAAAAATAAATGTGAATTATTTGGATAGCAAAGTAGGTGGTATGATTGGCAATGCTGCAGCAATTTATGCTGGTTATGGTCAAAAAACATTCATGATTGATTTTATTAATACAAAACCACAAAACGATTTGTTGGTAGACGATCTTGTAAACTGCGGTGTGGATCCCTCTCTAATCGTTAGAGACCCAGATATTCCAGATGCGAAATGCATCATTATGTTATCAAAAGGGGAAAGGATTATATTTGTTGTTGAGAATGAAAGAAAACCACTATATTTCACAGAAAAACAAATTGATGAATTAAACAAATCTGAATTTATTTACAGTACTATTATGGATTTAAAAAGAATCCATAATAGTCTGAATGTTATTGATAACGCAAGAAAAAGTGGAGCTAAACTTGTGTTTGATATAGAGGCTAATCTACTAAATGAGCAATTTGCGGATTATGAGTACTTAAAGAGAGCTGACATTATTTTTCTCAATGAAAGCGCTCACAAAGTGTTCAAGTCACAATATGGAGATGACTATGTAGAACACTTCTTAGAAACTTCTCAGCTTGTGGTTATTACAAAAGGTGAAAATGGTAGTGTCATCAAAACAAAAGAAGATAATATTACGATTGATGCATTCAAAGTTAATCCAAAAGATACAACAGGTGCAGGAGATACATTCAATGCCTCGTTTCTATATGGATTATCAAGAGGGTGGGATTTAGTTACTGTTGGGAAATTTGCAAATGCTGCTGCTGCAAAGTCAATATTAGAACTTGGTCCAAGAAGTGGCGTTTCAAACGAACAAGAAGTTTTGAATTTTATTAGTAATTACAACGATTGAAACAAGGAGGAACTTATGAGAAAAATCGTTAAATTTAGTGCATTAGCACTTCTAATCCTATCCGTACTTTTGGTAGGGTGTTCACCAAGTGATGATGGCGAAGAGAAGAAAGAAATTGCCATGATCATTCCAATCCCTGCTGGGGATCCGTTTATTGCAATTGCTTACTCAGGAGTTGAACAACTTGGAGAAGAAGAGGGTTACAATACTCGTCTTATCGAAGCATTGGACAAATCAGAGTATAGCGAACAGATTAGAGCTATGGCTGAAGAAGGGGCCAACCCTATTTATGTCATGTGGGATGATTTAGCAGAAGAAGCATTCCCGATTGCTGAAGATTTTCCTGACACAAAATTTATTATTGTGGATACTTACGCAACAACAAACTTACCAAATGTAAAAACAATAGTTGTTGAACCACAACAAGCCGCATTCATTGCTGGTTTTGTAGCATCAAAAACAACTGAAACTAATCGTGTTGCTTGGATTGGTAGTATGAAAATGCCTGTTATCGATAGATTCAGAGCTGGATTTGAAGCAGGTGCAAAATATGGAAATCCTGATATTGAAATTGAGTCATTATATTTAGGTACAGCTGATGACCCTAACAAAGGATCAGAAATGGCTTTACAAGTTATTTCTAAAGGTGCAGATATTGTGATGCATTCAGCAAATATGGCTGGATTGGGTGTCATTCAAGCTGCTGCAGAGTCTGGTGTATTAGCGATAGGTGTAGATGAGTGGCAAGGTGGAGTTGCTGAAGGTACAGTATTCTGGTCTGCGCTAAAAGATATTGCGGGTGCAGTATATGAGTCGGGTAAAAGTGCTATTAGCGGTAACTTTGAATCTGGTATAACAAACTATGATATTAACTCAGGTGTTGCTCTTTATGATGAGCGTGACTACAACCAATTATCCGCTGAACTAAAAGCAGAAGTTGATGCCCTAGTAGTTGAGTTACAAGCTGGAACTATTGAAGTTCCGACTGAAATAGACTAAGAGTCAATTGGGAGGTTGAAATGGATACTTTACTGCAGTTTAAGAATATTTATAAATACTATGGTGATTTTGCAGCTAATATTGATATAAACTTTGAAGTAAAAAAAGGTACCATTCATTCTATTATTGGTGAAAATGGTGCAGGCAAAAGTACATTGATGAATGTTCTATCAGGTGTTTTAACACAATCAAGTGGAGATATCGTTTTAAATGGTAAGTCATTAAACATGAAAGATCCAAATGATGCAACTAAAAATGGTATTGGTATGGTTCAACAAGAGTTTATGCTCTTTGACAATCTTACAGTTATTGAAAACATAGTTTTAGGACATGAAGATACAAAAACCAAGTATTGGCTCGATCTTAAACGTAGTGAAAAACGTATTCTTGAAATTTGTAAAAAATATCATTTCAACTTCCCTCTTTATAAAAAAGTAAGTAGCTTACCAATAGCACTTCAACAACAAGTAGAAATTGTTAAGGTATTGTTTAAGCAGGCTGAGATAATTATATTGGATGAACCAACAGCTGTGTTAACGCCACAGCAAATAGACGGCTTGTTTGAAGCTATGAACTATTTAATTGAACAAGGTAAGACAATATTATTTATTACACATAAACTAAATGAAGTATTAAAGGTTTCCGATTATATTACTGTTTTAAGAGATGGTAAGGTTGTAGATACAATTGAAAACGAAAGTGTTTCAAAAGAACAACTTGCTCAAATGATGGTAGGTAGAGAAGTGTTTTTAAATATTGATCGAAATGAAAAAGCTGTCAGTGAGAGTATTTTAGAAATAAAAGATTTAACGGTACTTGATGAAAAACACATTGCTAGAGTAAAAAACATGAGTTTTTCATTAAACAAAGGAGAAATTTTAGGTATTGTTGGTGTCGCAGGAAATGGTCAAAATGAATTAATAGAATCAATAACAGGGTTGTCTAAGTATTCTGAAGGTGAAATATTGTTTAAGAATGAACCTTTAGTAAAGGCTAATCCTAGAAATAACAGATTAAAGAAAATTGGATATGTACCTCAAAATAGAATTATTACTGGGAGTGCTTTAAATACAAGTTTGGTTGATAATATTGTTATGGGGAAACATCTTACCGACTTTACCAGTAAAAGAGGTATTATGGATTTTAGCAAAATGAATTCATACGCTCAAGAAGTCATTACAAAATTTTCTGTAAAAGCACAATCAATTCAAGATAAAGCATCATCATTGTCTGGTGGTAATTTACAAAAACTCATTGTGGGAAGAGAATTTTCTCAAGATAATGAAGTTTTAATTATTGAAGATCCAACAAGGGGAATTGATATTGGTTCTATTGAGTTTATTTGGAATGAAATAAAGAAGATTGTTGAAGAAGATAATGTATCGGTATTGCTTGTTTCATATGACTTATATGAAGCGATGTCATTAAGTGATCGCATCATTGTAGTTTATGATGGTAGATTCGTTAAGGAGTTTAAGCGAAACGAGTTTGAAGAGAAGAGAATAGGATACTATATGCTAGGAGGTAATGATCATGAAAAAGAAAGTCACTAAACGTATATCTATAAAAAACACTAGTGTCACAAACTACCTTCTTGCAATGGTATTGGTTTTAATTATTGCGTCAATCCTTATTTTGATTCAAGGTAGTAATCCTATAGAAGCTTTCAGACAAATAATTGTAGGCTCAATGGGAAGTCGTGCTGCTATTGCTCGCAGTATTCGATGGATTACGCCAGTAATAATCGCATCTATGGCTGCCGTAGTTGCTCATCGTTCCGGAATCATTAATTTAGGTATTGATGGGCAAGTATATGTTGGGGCTTTCTTTTCAGCATTAGCAGGTGCGTATATTTCACTACCAAGTGTCGTGCATATACCAGTGGCAATTCTTATTGGTGGAATTTCTGGAGCACTATTTGCATTTATTCCATCTTTATTAAAAGGAATATTAAAAATTAATGAAATGGTTGTAACGTTAATGTTCAACTATGTTGCGATTTTAATGACAGAATATTTAACAATGCAAATTATGAACTTAGATGCAGATATTCGCCCTGAAATGATTGCGACGCCTGAGATTTTAGAGACAGCTAAATTAACTCAAATCATGCCTCCTTATCAAGCAACAACAGGAATCTTTATTGCAATTGTTGTATTTGTTGTATTGTTTTTGTTTTATAAGTTTACAAAACGTGGATATGAATGGAAAATGATTGGTCAAAACTTCTCATTCTCTAAGTATGGTGGTATTAAAACATTAAAGAATTACATTATTATATTTATGACAAGTGGGTTTATTGCTGGCCTCGCTGGTGCTGTTGAAATTCTTGGTCCCCATCTTCGATTTAGAAGCAACTTTTCTAGCAATATTGGTTGGGATGGCATCATGGTAGCATTGATTGCTAAAGACAATCCTAAGACGACGTTTGTAGTTGCAATAATTTGGGGTCTTATTAAGGCTGGTTCTTTAGCGATGGAAAGAACAACAAGTGTAAATAGAATACTAGTTACATTAGTACAAGCACTATTTGTTTTATTTATCACTGTCGATTTAAGAGAACTATTAGTGAAAGCTAAGAATTTCATTTCCAAGAAAACACGAAAGGAGGATGAAGTTCATGCTTGATTCCTTTTTGAGCCCAATAATTATTTCATCAACAATACGTCTTACGACTCCCATTTTGCTTATCGCTATTGGTGGATCCTTTGGTCAAAAAGCAAGAGTATTAAATATTGGTTTAGAGAGTTTTACTTTAATTAGTGCGTTCTTTGCGATGTTTGGAAGTTACTTGTTTGAAAGTGCAATAATAGGTTTATTGTTTGGAGTTACATCTGGAATAATAGCTTCATGTGTGTTTGCGTTGTTTGTGTTGTATTTTAAGTCGAATCCAATCATAACTGGGATTGCTTTAAACTTATCAGCTTGGGGATTTACAACATTTTTGCTTGATTTAAACTTTGGAGTTCGTGGTGTATTTATGAGTCCACGTATAAAGAGTTTTCCAATTATTCAGATTCCTTTTATAAAGGACATTCCTTATTTAGGGAGTATATTAAGCGGGTATAATATTTTAGTTTACTTTGCTTTTATAATGGTAGCAGTAATGTGGGTAGTTATGTATAAAACTCCATTTGGTTTACGGTTAAGAGGAGTGGGCATAAAAGAGGTTGCTGCTCAGACTGTTGGTGTACATACAATAAAATACAAAACCATTGCTATTTTGCTAGGTGGATTATTTGCAGGTGTTGCAGGTTCGTTTTTATCCATTGGTGGTGCATCCATGTTTACTGAAAATATGTCAGATGGTAAAGGATTCTTAGCGTTAGCAGCAATCATGGTTGGTGATGGTAATCCATTTCTTGTCTTTTTAGCAGCGCTTGTCTTTGGTTATACATCAGCATTATCTGTAAATTTACAAGCATTAAATATTCCATCACAAATTGTTTTAGCCGTACCATATGTTATAACTATTTTGATTCTATTTTCATCTACTATGTTTATGAAGTATAAGTATTTATTTAAGAGAACCAATAAAGTTAAAATGACTTCTTAGATTATGCTTAAAAGAATATACTAAAATTTCCCCCAAAGAGCTCTGTGAATCTTCACAGAAATAAAGCACTTGATTTCATCAATCAAGTGCTTTTAACTTGGTGATAATAAGCTTTTTATCGTTTACAAAATTAACTAGTTTACTATTGAAATAATTCATGTATAATTTCCCTGACTGTCTGAAATTTTGATTGACTGTGTTTAATGTTCTGATTTTTATGCTGCAGTAATGAACTCAATATGTGAAAACACAATTTTTCATCACATATAATTGGCACAAAATAATATTGAAAGCGCTTAAAAGGTCAAAATATCGGATGTTTTGTCCGATTAGGCCCATTGAAAACGATTACATACAAACCTACAATTAATGTAGAAACAAAGGAGGAAATATAATGAAATCAAAATTATTTAAAATTGTTTCATTACTATTAGTTGTTATGCTAATCACTGCATGTAGCGGTGGATCATCCAATAACGGAGATGGCGACAACGAAAACCTTTCATTGACTATTTATGCTGGGTTAATGGAAGATCATGCTATTTTAGCAGCTAGAGAATTTGAAGAAGCTACAGGAGTTAAAACAAACTTCGTACGTATGAGTAGTGGTGAAACACTTGCTCGTATCTTAGCAGAAAAAGAAAACATGAGTGCGAGTATTTGGTATGGTGGACCTGTTGATGCATATATCGCAGCAATGGCTGATGATATGTTGGTTCCTTATGTATCACCAAATGCGGATCAAATTCCTGACCAATTTAAAGACCCTGAAGGTTACTGGACTGGAATCTACTCAGGTTACTTAGGATTTGTATTGGATAAAGAATGGTTTGAAGAAAACAACTATGACTATCCAACATCTTGGCAAGATTTATTAAAACCTGAATTTAAAGGTCAAATCGTTACAGCTCACCCAGGTTCATCTGGAACAGCGTACACAATGTTAGCCACACTTATCCAATTGATGGGTGAAGATGAAGCGATGGAATATGTTTCGAAATTCAACCAACAAATTCGTCAATATACAAAATCAGGAACAGCTCCTGGTCGTATGGTTGGTTTAAAAGAAATCCCTATTGGAATTACATTCTTACATGATGCTGTAAAATATCGTATTGAAGGATTTAAAGATATCGTAATCTCTGCACCTTCTGAAGGTACAGGATTTGAAATCGGTGGTGTTGCAATTCTAGCTGGTGGACCAGATCAAGAAGCTGCTAAAAAGTTTGTTGATTGGGCACTAACAAAAGAAGCACAAGAATTAGGAAGTGTTGTTGGTTCATACCAATTCTTAACCAATCCTAATGCACAACCTCCAGAAGAAGCACAAGAACTAGCAAGCACAAAACTAATTGACTACGACTTTGTATGGGCTGGTACAAACCGCTCTGCATTAGTTGAAAAGTTTAACGAAGCTACTCAAACGACCCCTCCAACTGAGTAAAGGTAAAATGATGAAGAATTCATGAGTCTCTCATGAATTCTTTCATTCAAAGATGTAAGAAAAAGGAGAGTTGAAATGTCAAAATTTCGAAAAAACTTTAAATTATTCGTTAAAACTGAAATTGACACGGCCAAAAAGAATTTTCGCGATCCGATTTTAACTGTCGCAATTTTAGGCGTTATTGCAATCGTGTTTTTATTTGTGCTGTTTCCACTGTACAACATTTTTAAACAAAGTGTTATTACAGGAGATGGATTTACATTAAGAAACTACTTTAGAATTTTTGAAAACCCAAATTTGTCTAAAGTATTGTGGAATACGTTAAATCTAGGATTCTTTGTAAGTGTTGTATCTACATTAATAGGGTTTCTCTTTGCTTACGCTTCTGCGTATTTAAAAATTAAATTTAAAAAACTATTTAATGCCATTGCAATTTTGCCTATGATTTCACCACCGTTTGTAATTGCCTTATCAACCATCTTATTGTTTGGTCGTAATGGTTTTATCACACGTGGACTATTTGGAATGCGAGAAGCGAATGTTTACGGATTTCATGGTTTAGCTTTAGTACAAGTCTTAACCTTTTTCCCAGTTGCTTACTTATTGCTTGTCGGTTTATTAAAGAGTATTGATCCTTCAGTAGAAGAAGCTGCTCGTGACTTAGGGGCATCTCGTTGGGAAGTGTTTAAAACAATAACCTTACCACTAATGGTTCCAGGACTTGCTAATGCCTTTTTATTAGTATTTATTCAATCGATTGCGGACTTTAGTAATCCAATGGTAATTGGAGGAAACTACACAACCTTGGCTGTGCAAATCTATCTTCAAGGTATAGGAAACTACGACATGAGTGGAGCGACTGCTCTTGCTGTAGTATTGCTGATGATATCTATTACCGTGTTTATGGTTCAAAAATATTATGTTGATAAAAAGACTTACATCACTGTTACAGGAAAAGCATCCCGTGCTCGTGAGTTAATTGATTCTAAAAAGATTGTTCGACCAATCTATGCATTAGTTTTAGCCATCAGTATCTTTGTAGGTGTGCTCTATGCATTAGTGCCGATTGGCTCCTTTATTAAACTATGGGGTATTGATTACTCATTCTCCCTTGATCATTATCGATATGTGTTTGATTTAGGTACAAAACCAATCTTTGATACAACATACTTAGCTATGCTAGCTACTCCTATAAGCGGTGTACTAGCCATGATTATTGCATTTCTTATTATTCGTAAACGATTTGTTGGTAGAGGATTTGTGGAAGTTACAACCATGATGGCCTTAGCGATACCAGGTACTGTTATTGGTTTAGGATATGTTCTATCCTATAACACTAGACCTTTAGTATTAACTGGTACTGCAACAATCTTAATTATTGCCTTTGTTATGCGAAGCATGCCCATTGGTATTCGATCAGGCATGGCAGCCTTACAACAAATTGATCCTTCGATAGAAGAAGCTGCTAGTGTACTTGGAGCTTCAAGTGCTAAAGTATTTACCTCTGTAACAATACCAATGATTCGCCCTGCATTCTTTAGTGGTCTTGTGTATACCTTTATTCGAAGCATGACATTAGTTAGTACCGTTATCTTCTTAATATCTGCAAGGTATAACTTACTAACGGCAGCGGTTATGAGTCAAATTGATGTAGGTAAAATTGGAGTTGCCTCTGCTTACTCCACGGTACTAATTGTTATCGTAATGGCTGTAGTATGGCTATTGCAGTTTGTGTTATCGAAGTTTGGAATTGATTCTTCTGACTTAGAAAGGAATGCGTAAGTATGAAAACACCAAAAAGAGTATTACTTAAAAACTTAAACAAAACATTTATTACTTCTGAAAATAATCAAGTAGTGGCTGTAAACAACATTGACTTAGACATTCAGCCAGGTGAGTTTGTGACGATGTTAGGACCATCAGGTTGTGGCAAAACAACCACATTAAGAATGATTGCAGGATTTGAAATGCCAACAGCTGGACAAGTGTTTATTGGAGAAGAAAATGTTGCAAGTAAATCACCAGATAAACGTGATACAGCGATGGTTTTTCAAAACTATGCTCTGTTTCCACACATGAATGTGTATGATAATATTGCGTATGGTTTAAAGATTCAAAAAAGACCTAAAGAAGAAGTAAAAGAACGTGTCGGTCGGATTTTGAAAATGATGAAGATGGAAGATTTCTCTAAGCGTGTTCCTGCTCAAATGTCTGGTGGACAACAACAACGAGTCTCTTTAGCTCGTGCTTTAGTAATGGAACCTGGAGTCTTGTTGTTTGATGAACCACTTTCTAACTTAGATGCAAAATTACGTATTCACATGCGTGATGAAATTCGTCGTATTCAAAAAACAGTAGGAATCACTTCTGTGTATGTTACCCATGATCAAGAAGAAGCAATGGCGATCTCAGATAAAGTTGTCATTATGAATGATGGTAATATCGAACAAGCAGGAACTCCTCAAGAAATTTATCAACATCCTGTTAGTGAGTTTGTGGCGACATTTATTGGTCGTGCAAATATTCTTGATGCAACGATAGTATCAGTAAAGGATAAAAAAGCCATTATTGAAATATTTGGTGTTGAATATGAAGTGAATATTCTTAAAGAGTATGAGCCAAATCAAAAAGTACGTGTTGTTATTCGACCTGAAGGTGTTGTTATTAATGAAAACAAACATGAAGTTAAAGTAGACAAAAGCATATACATGGGTCAAATTCATGAGTATGCTGTTGAGTTAAATGGGTTGCTCATTGAGATTAGTGATAGCAATCCAACCGGCAAACGTTTGTATGAAACAGGCGAAAGTATGATGATTGGATTTGATCAAAATTCGATTCACGTATTATAAGAAAAGGAGGGCATAGACATGTTAGATAGTTTCACCATTGATTATGCTATGGTTGGTTCGGTATTCTTTCGTGTCATGCTTTCTGCCTTTATGGGAGCCTTTATTGGTGTTGATCGAGTTAAAAAAGGTCGGCCTGCAGGCATTAAAACACATGCATTGGTGTGTATGGGGTCTGCTTTAGTTATGCTTACAAGCGAATACTTGTTTCTTGTGTCTAATGGTGGCACCGATATTGGTCGTTTATCCGCACAAGTAATTAGTGGTGTTGGCTTTTTAGGAGCAGGTACAATCATGGTTACTGGTCGTAACCAAATAAAAGGTCTTACAACCGCAGCTGGTCTATGGTTTGCGGCGACCCTTGGTTTAGCGATTGGAATTGGATTTTATAGCGGTGTACTTAGTGCAGTAATCCTCTTTGTTTTAATAACACGTATTTTCTCGATTTATGACTATCATCTTCAAAGTTCTAGCTTTGTAATGGACATATATGTCGAGCTTAGCAATGAGACAAACATCGGACGAATTGTTCGTAAATTAAAACAACAACAATGCCATGTCAATGAAATCGATCGCATTGATCAACAGTCAATTGATAGTAAGTTTTACTTTATTTCCTTACGATTGCCTCATAAAACACATCATAAAACCATTTTAGAAAGCATTGAAACGGTAGAAGGTGTCAACTTTATAGATGAAATATAAAAGTTAAAGGGCAATTACGCCCTTTTGTTGTATAATATAGGAGTTTCAGCAACATACTATTGATTGTGAATAAAGATGAACATACAAAGAAATTACAAACGATTTAAAGATGAACTACGAAACTCCATACTACTTGTTTCTATAAGCCTTGTGGTGGTTTTTTCATTGTTATTTTATGTGTTTATTAATGTTATTGGATTGTACATTATGTCAACCACCAATCAAAAAGTAAACAACTACGTAAGTGAAAGAGTAAATGAACAAATACTTATGTATGAAGATTACATTGTGGAAGTATTTGAGCCTCAACTTTCGTCTCGAATTTTAGATGTAGTGGATGGTCGTCAAACACTCTTTGAAGAGTTGTATCGGTTTATTGATCAACAGGAAATTCATAGTCTATTTTACGTCTTTGATCATCAAGGGGAGTTACTATTGACTAACTCGTATGCTCAAAACCCATACGATATCGAATATAAGTTTCTTTCTGGTATCTTTCGTCAAATGGATGCGAATAATGAGCAAGTAGTAATGAGAGTTAACAAACAACAATTATCAAACAACTTAAGAACCCTTTATTCCATTGGTAAGTCAATCATGGTTGATGAAGAAGTTATAGGTTATCTTGTTTTTGATATTATTGAATCGCAGTTAAACTTTCTTATTCAAGAAAACCCTGTTGATATTTTAGTGATTACAGATCGATATCAAAACTCCATTATTTCCACAGATACCACTGTTCTTAATCCTATTGCGAAGTTTGAACCAGAAATTGAAGATGAACGATACACAACATCGATTCGCAATCAAAGACATTACATACATGTCAATAATGTTGCGAATCAACGGATTAAAGTATATACATTATCATCCATGCAGTTTTTAAATTCACTGTTTTATACAGGACTAGCAGTTCAATTGTTTGTGGTTATTTTGTCCATTATTGTTTTATTTTCCATTGCAGATCGTTTCTCCAATAAAAATACACAATCTTTAGATGAACTACTAAATGCCATTGATGAAGTTAAACAAGGAAACCTAAATGTGAATCTTGATATTCAAACTTATGATGAGTTTAATAAAGTGAGTGTGTATTTTAATGAAATGTTGTCCAATGTTAAGTCATTAATTGCAGAAAACAACGAACTAAATACTCGAAACAATCTTTCTGAAATCAAACAATTAGAGTCACAGTTTAACCCGCACTTTCTATTTAATGCACTTGAGTCTTTAAAGTATTTGATTCGAATGAATACCCAAGAGGCAGAGAAGTTCACTTTATCTTTAGCACGGTTACTAAGATACAGTATTGAGTTTGGGCAACAATTTGTGACTCTTGAAAAAGACATTAAATATATAAGAGATTATTTGAAAATATCACAATTCAGACATGGTAAACGTTTATCTTTTGATATTGATGTTAGTGAACGATCCAAAGAAGCGATTATTCCAAAACTGATGATTCAACCCCTTATTGAAAATAGTTTAAATCATGGGTATACCCAACAAGATATGAAAATTGAAATTATAAGTAAAGTAGAGGATAATCAGTTAATTATTTCTGTTATTGACAATGGTATAGGGTTTAATAAAGAAAGACTTCAAGAAATTAATGATTTACTTAATAGTGAACATAATGAAAGTGAACATATTGGACTATACAATGTTCATCGTAGAATTATGCTTCAATATGGAAAACAGTATGGCCTGCGTATTGACTCAATTAAAAACCAAACAACAAAAATTGATATAATACTTCCATTTCAAAGTAAGGAGGAAAAGAAGTGATAAAAGTAGTTGTTATTGAAGATGAAGAACTCCTACGTAAAGGATTAATATATACTTTTCCATGGCAACAACATGGCTTTATTGTGATTGATGAAGCAGAAAATGGTGCACAAGGAAGAAAAGTAATACAACAAACCACTCCGGATGTAATTATTACTGACATAAAAATGCCAATTATGGATGGTTTAAAAATGTTGCAATCGATTGAAAATAGAACTTTTGAAACTATTGTTATGACTGGTTTTGCGGAGTTTGAATATGCTCAAAAAGCCATTGAACTGGGTGTTTCTCATTTTATATTAAAACCAATTGATGAAAGAAAACTAAAAGACATATTAGTGAAAGTAAAGCAATCGATTGAAAACAAACAACAAGTTGAGCATTTTAAGCAAACCATAAATAAAACATCAACCATCGATCTTTTTGAGGGTAGACAATCGCTTGTATTGTCCGCATCCAATCATCGTATGGTTGAAAAAGCATTGAATTATATTCATAGCAACTACCATCAAAAAATATCTTTAGATAGTCTATCAGAGGCCTTAGAGATGAGTCCAGGCTATGTAAGTAGAACATTTAAAAAAGTAACATCATTTAATGTCAATGAATATATTAATCGCTTTCGTGTGCAACAGTCCATTGATTTGTTATTACAAGACAAATACAAACTGTATGAAATTGCTTTAATGTGTGGTTTTAAAGACTACAAATACTTTTATCATGTGTTTATGCAATATGTGCATACTTCGCCAAAGGAATTTATAACATCAAATTATGTCATGAATAAAAACGATAAGTAGAAAAAAAGGAGAAAACCATGTTTTTATATTTAGATTCAGCAAATTTAAACGATGTAAAAGAAATAAGAAAATACCCTAGTTTTAAAGGGGTGACTACCAATCCAACTATTTTAGCTAGAGAAGCTAATGAGCGTTTTTTACATCTAAAGGAAATGCTTGCGTTGATAGAAGGTGATTTATTTATTCAACTAGTAGGTACAACCTTTCAAGAGATGAAAACAGACTTTGAGTTAGTAGAGCAATTTGCCAACAACAATAAAAAGATTATTTATAAAGTGCCTATTACAGATGTTGGATTACAAATCATAAAAATAATCAAAGAGAAAGATAAAAACAACAAGATTTTAGGTACAACCATTTACACTGTCCAACAAGCGCTATTAGCGTGCTTTGCAGGTTGTGATTATATTGCACCTTACTACAATCGAATCATTAAAAATAAACAAGATGATCCAAATCAGATGATTGCGAAGGTAAGAAAGTTTATTGATCAACAAAATCTTTCGTGTAGAATTATCGCAGCTAGTTTTAAAAGTGCGACTCAAGTTGAAGAGGCTTACTTAGCAGGTGCTCACTCATGCACAATATCAATGGAAATTTATAAAGAACTAGTGTACGATGAAACCGTAGAAAAAGACATCCAACAATTTGAAATTGATCATCAAAAGTCAATAGGATAAGGTGATTAGTAATGATGCATAAATAAGTGTAGATTAATTAGGACAAACAAACTTGGAGGATTGCTATGATTAAAAATGAGTTAGATTACTTTAATTCAAGACTGCATGAATACAGTAGAAAACTTACTTCTAGTGACGAAATAATTGCTCGTTATATAATTACTAACCCAGAAAAAGTAATAACCATGAAAATAAGTGAGCTAACTGAAAAACTATATATTTCAAAAGCTAGTTTGATTCGTTTTTGTCAAAAACTGAAATATGATGGATTTATTGATTTAAAGAATCAGCTAAGAATTGAAATGATTGAAGAAAATGATAGTTTAATCGAAAGCAAACAGAAAAACAGTTTAACTGACTCAATTATTGATCATAAAAAAATACTCGATCGATTTTTACGTTTTGTAAAAGAAGAAGAGTTAATTGATATGGTTAACCATATAAAAAAGTTTGATGAAGTATTTGTGTTTGGTTCAGGTGGATTTTCAATACTTGCAAAAGAGTTTGCACTAGTGTTTAGAAAAAAAGGGTTTAAAATCGAATATATCGCTAGCGATTTTGAGATGGAACTGATGACAAAACAATTTAGTTCGAAATCAATGGTTGTAGTGTTATCTCATAAATGTTCAGAAAATAATTTGATGCATATTTTTAAATTGTTAAATAAAAAAGACGTTTTCAGTTATTTGATTACATCTTATGGAAACGCCAATATTAAAAATTTATCAAGCAGTTCATTAATACTTCCTAACTTAGTACACTTAAAAATGAGCAAAACAATTAGTCCTTCTTTTATCTTAATCATCCTAATTGATCTATTAAAGCTTGTCCTTTAGTGACGTTTATTCACCCCATTATTTTATGAGATACAACTAGTAAAGCCACAGTACAATGTATTGTGGTTTTAAAAAGTGTCAAAAGTGTCTAAAAGATGAGCTTTATAGGAATGTATGTTTATATATGATACTATTCGTTTAGTGAAGTTCAGAAAGGAGAGAAAAGACTGTAAGTCTTTTGTGGGTTTATGACTAATGATGTAAGCGTGTTCACGATTCTAGATTTCGATAATGTCAGCAAATCAAAAAGTGATTTTTTTCATGAGGTATCATTTTTGATATCTGGGAGTTTGATGGATGAAGTTAAGCCTAAAGAAATCGAATCAGCAATACTAGAAAGAGAAATCTTGGGGACAACAGGTTTTGGAAATGGTTTAGCCATTCCACATGGTAAAGTAGCTAATTTAAAAGAGTCTTGCTTGTTTTATGTTCGATGTAAACATGACATTGAATGGGATTCTTTGGATGAGAAACCAGCAAAATACATCTTTATTATTTTGGTGGCAACAAATGATGAGTCGAACAATCATCTAAAGATTTTATCAAAACTGTCATATAACTTAATGGACCCAGAATATCAAGAAAAAATTAAAAATGAAAAAAACAGTGAAAATTTAAGAAATGTGATCGAAGAGATGTTTACTGATTAGTTGATAAAGGAGAAAGCGACTATGAACATTATTGCAATTACAGCTTGTCCTACAGGAGTTGCTCATACTTTTATGGCAAAGCGAGCTCTTGAAGATTCAGCAAAAAAACTTGGTCATAACATAAAAGTTGAAACTCAAGGGGCTGCAGGCATTGAAAACGAGATTACTGAAGAAGATGTACTTAATGCAGACATTTTGATACTTGCGGTTGAAGTAGGTATTAGCAAAAGGGAAAGATTTAATAACATTAAAAAAGTAGAAATTCCGATAGCTACGGCTATTAGACAAGCAGACGCAGTAATAAAAAAGATTGAAGAAAAATTAAACCAATAGGAGAGAGAAATTATGAAGAAATTTTTAAAAGCATTAATGACTGGTGTTTCATACATGCTTCCATTTATCGTTGTTGCAGGTATGACAATCGCAGTCACTGGTATGTTGAACCAGTATTTAGGAGTACAATATGCTTGGGTAACAACACTTAATGGTTTTGCTTGGACTGTCATGGGATTTATTCCAGCAGTGTTTGCAGGTTATGTGTCATTTGCGATTGCGGATAAACCAGGTATTGCACCAGGTTTTGTAGGTGGTTATTTAGCTGCTAATCCAATTGTAGAAGGTAGTGTCGCTAGTGGATTTTTAGGAGCTATCATTGCAGGGGTTTTAGCAGGTTATTTAGTAAATTGGATGAAAAGCATAAGTCTACCAAGTGTACTAAATTCGATTAAAACTACTTTATTTATACCAGTTATTTCATCATGGATTATCTATTTCGTTGTTGCATATCCATTAGCGATGACTGTAGGTGTAGTAAACGATTTTATTATTCAAAACTTAATTACCTTATCGACAATGCCTGAGTATGCATTCTTGCTTGGAGCAATCTTAAGTGCCATGTGTGCGTTTGATATGGGCGGACCATTAAATAAAATTGCTATTACATTTGTATTTGCAGTTTGGGCTGATCCAAGTGGAATTGGTTTCATTGTAAATGCAGCAGTATTTCCTGGGATTATGGTTCCAGCATTATCAGTGGGTATTGCATCGTTAATAGCTAAGAAAAAACATACGGAATCAGAAATTAAAATGGCACCAGCAAGTATTATATCAGGTGCGGTTGGTATAACTGAAGCTGCATTACCATATGCGTTTAGAGATCCAATCAAAGTTATTACATCAAACATGATTGGTGCAGCTGTAGGTGGAGCAATTATGATGGGTTCTGGAATCTCTACAGCTGGAGTATCAGGAGTGTTTGGGTTACCAATGGCTAGCAACATACCGATGTTTGTGCTTGCAATTTTAGTTGGTACTGCAATTTCTGTCATAATTCAAGTTATATGGAAAAAACCAGTAACTGATGAAAATCAAAACAATGCAGAAAACAGTGATTTTGAAATCGAAATTGATTTTTAAAAGAAGTTTAAAAGGAGTCATTCGACTCCTTTTCTATCATAGTTTAAATATGTAAGGATGGGTTATATGAAAAGAACAATAGTACATGTCGTAAGTCATACGCATTGGGATAGAGAATGGCAAAAGACATTTAATGAGTATAGAACACGTCTTATAAAATTCATGGATGATTTAATTCATACTTTAGAAGAAGATGATAATTTTGAAACGTTTATGTTAGATGGGCAAACTTCGTTAATCGATGATTATTTGAACATTAAACCAAACATGAAGACAAGACTAAAAAAACTAATCGAAACTGAGAGAATTATCATTGGCCCATGGTATGTACAACCAGATGAATTTTTACCAAGTGGAGAATCTTTGTTGCGAAACTTGCTCATTGGTGATTTGATGAGTAAAGAGTATGGAAATAAGATGAACATTGGATACCTTCCTGATTCCTTTGGACAATCAGTATTTATGCCGCAAATCTTAAATAAATTTGGTATTTACACAGTAGTAGCGATGCGTGGCTTTGATAATGCCATTATAAAAGATAATGAGTTTATTTGGGAAGGAAGTTCTCAAAGTGAAGTAGTGTGTTCAGTTCTTTGGAATGGGTACAACAATGGGTATTTGCTTTCACAAGATTTAGAAATATCAAAGAAAACCATTGAATCAAATATTGATATACTAGGGGAATCGTCCTTCGAAAACAATATTTTAGTCTTAGCTGGTTCAGATCAATCAACGGTAAAGAAATTTATACCAGAGTTAATCAATAGACTTAATGATGAGTACAGTGACATTATTGTCAAACAAGCAAAACTTAGTGATTACATCAGTTTGGTGAGCGAAAAAAGAGATAAATATTCTCGATTTAAAGGTGAATTCAGATTTGGTCAAAAGCAAAGAGTTCATATTTCGATTGCAGGATCTAGAACGGATTTCAAACAAAGAAATTATGATATACAAACAAAACTTGAAAAAATACTTGAACCAATCAGTGCTATGGGATATACACTAAATGATCGATATGAGGAAGATTTGATTTACTATTGTTGGAAAAGAGTCGTAGAAAGCCATGCTCATGATTCGATTTGCAATGTTTGTACTGACAAAGCTCACAAGGATATGTTTACTAGAATAGATGAAGTTGATGACATTTATCACTCACTTTATCAAGCTAGAACAAATAACTTGATTGACAAAATTCAATTTGATCTAAAAGACAATAAAAGACCAATTCTTGTCTTTAATTCAAACAGTTTAAAACAAGAAGGTTTCGTTGAAGCGGATGTCGATGTCTATTCGGGGTTTAGAGTATCAACACACGATGGAAGAGATGTTGATTTCGCTGTTTTAAGTGAAACTGAGATCGATTTAAAAGATTACAGACTTTGGTTAAAGGAAAATCCAAGTGATATTGTAAAACGTACAAAAATAAAGTTTAGAGCATCTGTGGAAGGTTTGGGTTTTAATACTTATTATATTGAGGAAGATAAAGAAAGTTTGGCTCAAGCAGATTTAAACAGCATTGAAATAACGGAAAGTTCAATTGCTAACAAATTTATTGAGATAACAACAAACAAAGATGGAACAGTAAATATTTACTGTAAAAAAACAAAAAAATCATTCAATAATATTATCTCTATTTTAGATCAAGGAAATGCAGGTGATAGTTATGATTTTTCACCTCCAAAAAATGATGAGGTAATATCAAGTTGTGATTTTGAATCTGAAGTGAATGTTTATTTTATAAACAAATATGAAGCTAGTTTAAGTATCAAGAAAAACTTATTAGTAAACAAAACAACAGATAATGTTAGTCGATCAGCGCAAAAGGTATCTTTACCGATAGAAATGATTTTTACTATAAACGCTGAAGATGATTTTATTGACTTGAAAGTAAACATAAAGAATACTGCTGAAAACCACAGAGTTTCGCTAGTGATTCCAAACTTTAGTCAAGAAAATCATTACAGAGAAGGTAGTTTTGGAGACTTATTGACAGATAATGAAGCAATAGTTAACAATACATTAGATAAGGGTTGGAAAGAGCATTATTATCCAACGTACTCAACTCAACGATATGTTTATGACAAAGATGGTGAGTTTGCACTTCTAAACAAAGGTGTGTTAAGTTATGAAATCGACAATAAAAAGGACTTAAAAGTACATCTACTAACAACAACGGATTATATGGGTAAAGAAAACTTAAAACATAGACCTGGGAGAAGATCAGGTGGTAAAATATTCACCCCAGATGCATTGCTTTTAGGCAAACATGATTTTGAGTTTAGAATTTTACTAAGCAATAATCAAGGTGACATCCATAAATCTGTTGAAGAGTATCAAAATCCCTTAAGATCATTCTATCGCCATAAAAACAAAAAAAATGGTTATCTTTCTGATCATACTACATTCTTTAAATCAATGAATAATTATGTTGCTACAAGTGCACTTGTGAAAAATCCTTATGATGATGATATCATTTGGAGAATCAAAAACATGTCTGATCAGCAACTTAATAAAGTAAGCTTAGAATACAATAGTATTTTGTATGATTATGTTTGTGAAGTGAACATGATTAATGAAAAATGCATTGATCGAGTTAAAGAGGAGTTTGCTTACAATTACATTGGTGAAGAGTATGAAGGTTCTGGTGAACTACATAAAACAGGTAAAATTTCATTAGTGGAACTTAAACCAAATGAAATTTGTAATCTTAAGTTTAAAAGAAGGTAATAAGAGAACGGATTATTTTGATGTGAAAAAAACTAATGTGAATGATTAAATATGAAGGTTTAAAACAAAGGGTATCAAAACGTAAAATATTGTTCTAGATAATCATTTTAGTAGAATTATAGCAACTAATTTTTAAAGTGCTGCTTAAGTTGAAGAAGCTTACTAAGCAGGTGCACACTTATTGACAATTTCATTGGATATTTATAAACAATTAGTGTACGATGAAACCGTAGAAAAAGACATCCAACAATTTGAAATTGATCATCAAAAGTCAATGTAAAAGGAACTGTTTATTTGAATTAAAGGAAACAAGGTGAGTATATGATATTAAAACTGAGAGGGTCACACAAAGATTATCTTTGGGGTGGTACAAAACTAATGGATGAGTACAACCAACATAGTGATAGCGATATAATGGCTGAGAGTTGGGTTGTCTCAACACATAAAGATGGCCCTTCATTTATTGAAAATACAGACATTAATGAAGCAACTTTAAAAGAGTACATTGAAAATAATCCAATGAGTTTAGGGAGCAACAATCAAGAATATGCACAATTACCAGTCTTAGTTAAACTTATCGATTCAAACCAACCATTGTCTGTTCAAGTGCATCCCGATGATGCTTATGCTCAAAAACATGAAAATGACAACGGTAAAAACGAAATGTGGGTTATTTTAGATGCAATAGAGAATGCTCAACTAGTTGTTGGTTTAAACAAAGTCATAACAGCTGAGCAACTTGAACAATCCATTAGGGATAACACATTAGAACAACATCTAAACTATGTACCTGTAAAACAAGGTGATGTTGTCTATATCCCAGCAGGTACAATTCATGCTATAGGTGCAGGGATTACTATTTGTGAAATCCAACAAAGTTCAAATGTTACGTATCGTTTGTACGATTATAATCGCAAAGATAATAATGGAAGCACAAGGGAACTACACATCGACAAAGGGGTGTACGTATCAAACTTAGACCCATATCCATCTGTGTTACAAAATGGATATGATGAGAGTATTACCGATGATTGTCGTTTCAAGACGTTAGTATCGAATAAATACTTCATAACAAAGCAATACGACATTAACAATCGTTGCACTATTGAACACTCACTACACTCCTTTTTGGTAGTGGTAGTCATTGATGGGGATGTATCGATCTCTTATAATGATTACAGTGTTAAGGGAATAAAAGGGGATAGTTTTTTTATTGGAGCAGGCATTCACCCTATCACTATAAAGGGAAATGCTAAACTTATTACGGTAAGTGTGGTTAACTCAGACAAAGATTATTAATGTTAAAGTAGTGAAAATAAACGGTATCCAAATAACTTACTCAAACAAACTGCATATGATAAGTAAGAAATGATTCAATCTTTTAAAGTTGAGCTAAACCCCATGATTCGGGCTAGAATTTATGGGGTTTTCTTATGAAACTAGTAAGAGAAAACAAGATACAGATAAGCAATGATAGTTAACAGATTGAACACTATCAGTGCTATTAGTTAGTCATCAATCAATGAAAACTCACCTTTTTAATGTTTTCTGATTGTATATCAAAATGCATGTTTAATAATTTAAAATATGTGAATGATTGTTGTGAAAATACAACATTAAAAAAAGTAAATGAAAGTATAAAATCATGAAATTTCAAATGATTTTAATGTTATGAAGTTTTCTATAATCATTTAAAGTCATTGACGGTGAAAAACTAGAAGTGACTTTTTCTAACGATAAAGGATTATTTAGTAATTCATCAATACCACATAGCATTACATACGTTGGATTAAAAAGAGCTTCATAAGCGTTTTTCATTTTAAAGTCATTGCCATGAACTCTACCAATACAGCCTGAAAAACCTAGTTGAATGGTGGGATAAAACAATGAACAATCTCCTACATCACCAGCAGCAAAAGATTTTTGATGATCTACAATGTTTTCTTGTTTCACTACTTCTTTAATATATGGTAGAAGCACATCATTAAGAGGTCTATGTTGTTTAAATGGTATATAACCAACAGAGTTTTCTACAGTAACGCTAGCTTTGATTGCTAAAGCCATGTGATAAGCAAGATGATCAATGTTATCGCTCACCTCTAATAATATATCTGTTTTTACAGCACGAACATAACCCTCTAAGATAGCTTTTTCAGGAACAGCATTAACACTTTGACCACCAAGAGTTGTAATTAAATGGACTCGTATTTGATCAGACTCTTTAAATGTTTCTCTAAGTAGTGCAATCCCATTTTGAGTTAACACTAAAGCATTTAGAGCATTTACTCCTTGATCAGGATTAACAGCCGCATGACTGCTTTTTCCATGAAAGATGAGTTTTTTATAAATGAAGCCACTTAATGAAGCATTGACCTCCATTGAAGGAGTTTTAACTTCTCCCATAGTATGAGTTGATAAAAGAACATCAACATCCGAAAATGCTTGTTGTAATAGCAAGTTTTGTTTACCAGAAAGTAGTTGTATTTTGTTTTCCTTTTGAAGCTGTTTACGATAATCTAAATCAACGTACTCTTCTGCTGCTACAAAAAAACATGTTACTTTGCCGTTTAATTGATCTTGCTGTTGTTTTAAGATAGCCATGATGTGCATCATCATGGTTGTTTGTAGATGATGTCCACAACCATGTGCGGCACCATCAACTTGGCTAGCATTAAAATGAGAAGGGATTGGTAATGCATCTAACTCAGCAATCAAACCTATGTGTGGTTTTCCTTGTCCAATACTTACGGAAAAGCCGTTAATACCATAGTCATTTGTTATGGAAATTTTATGTTCTGACAAAAAAGATTCGATGATTTTTCTTGTTTGAACTTCTTTAAAACCAAGTTCTGGTGAGTCAAATAATCTTTTCTCCCACTTTATCATCGAATCCATCATGTTTAGTGTAGAATCAAAGTATTTTTTCATAGAAACTCCTTGTTATAGTTAATAATAATTTTATCATACCACGGAAAATGAATCATTTAATAAAAAAATTATACACTATCTACGTACAATTACCTTTTTATACCAAGATTAATGTGTGAAAAATTTGATTGATTACGCTATGTGAAAAAAGATTTCACATATTCTTTGTAAGCGCTTGACTTTGAAAATGAATGTTTGTTATAATCGGGTTAGGAGTTACTAAATCGATTTAGTAAAAGGATTTAGTAAATAAGGATATGAGCATAACGATTAAGGATATTGCCCAACTAGCAGGTGTTTCTATCACCACCGTATCTAAAGTTATTAACGGAAAAGATTCAGACATTTCCCAAGAAACCATTAACCGAGTAAGAAAAGTTGTGTTAGAGAACAACTATCATCCTAGTGTAGTAGCACAAAGCTTACGCACGCAGCATACTTGGACCATTGGTTTTTTATTGCCAGATATTCGCAATCCATTTTATACCGAAGTAGTGCGTGGTGCTGAAGATTGTGCAAGAGTTAATGGGTATTCATTGCTTATCTGTCATACAGATAATAATGGAGACAAAGAAGTTTCTTATATTCGTACTTTAGAAGCAAAGCAAGTAGATGGGATTGTACTAGCAGGACTTCAAATTCTTGAGCGATTGAAACAACGTCAAGTTGAAATCCACTTACCATCCACTTCAATTGCCAATCATATTCTTTATTGGGACTATGATAAGCATCAAATTCCTTATCAAAAAGGAACAAAGCTAGCGACTGAACACTTATTAGAGTTAGGTCATAAAAACATATATTTTATTTCTGGTCCTAAAGACCTACCTTACTCATTACGTCGATACAACGGTTATCGTTATGCACTACAAAATGCAAACATACATGTAAATGAAAAGTATGTGCATTTCTTACCACAGTTTAATACTGAATTGGCTTATCAACATATGTTAAAAAACTACAAAGCCAGTGAATGTAGTGCAGTAGTTTGTGGTAATGATATTATTGCTTACGGTGTGATGAAAGCAATGTCGATGTTAGGGTATCAGATACCTAATGATGTGAGTATTGTTGGGTATGATGATGTTTATTTATCTGAGTTTAGTAATCCACCACTTACAACGATTCGTCAATCAAAATATGAGTTGGGTTGGTTTGCGGTTCAAGAGTTGGTGAATAAATTACAAAATGAACAAGTTCCGGTTGATTATGATCAGTTAGAGGTAGAACTTATTGTTCGCCAAACAACCGCACCTTATGGTTTAAAAAAGAAGAAATGAAATCATAATTAAGGAAAAGATACAATGAAAACACCATTACACTTACATGAGTATATCGATTATAGTGAAGAAGTAGAGTATGCAAAAGACAACAATATTCCAATAGTTGCTCTTGAAAGTACACTGATTTCGCAAAGTCAGTCTTATCCAGACAACTTCAAACGTGCATTGCATGCGCAAAATATTGTAAGAAAAAATGGTTGTGTTCCAGCAACGATTGCGATATTAGACGGTCGAATTAAAATAGGTGTAAGTGATGAGCAGTTAAACTATATAGCGAGAACAGGTGTTGATAAAGTGTCGACTCGTGATATAGCTACAATAATTGCGTTAAAAAGAGATGGAGCTACCACAGTAGCCTCAACAATGATGCTGGCAAGCTTAGTTAATATTGATGTATTTGCGACTGGTGGTATTGGTGGTGTTCATTATGATGTTGCGGATGAGTTTGATATATCAAACGATATACAAGCATTAGCAAGTACTAGCATGATTGTTGTATGTTCTGGTCCTAAAGCGGTTTTAGATCAAAAGAAAACAATTGAAATGTTAGAAACAAAAGGTGTAAGTGTCCTTGGTTATAAATGTGATGTAGTTCCTGGTTTCTTTACAAGAACCACTGATATTCCTGTCGATTATCGAATAGATGATCCTAAAGAGTTTAAAAATATACTTGAGTGTAATCGTATGTTAAATCAAAAGCAAGCTTTGTTAGTTGTAAATCCAGTTTCTGAAGAATATGCCATTAATAAATCGATACTTGAGTTTTCATTAAGTGTTGCGAGAGTAAAAGCGAAATCAGAAGGAATATCTGGAAAGCATTTAACCCCTTATTTGCTTCAAGCTGTTTATGAAATCACAGAAGGTGAAAGTAGAAAAGCAAATAAACAACTAATTTTTGAAAATGTTGCTGTAGCGACACAAATCGCAGCGGCATTTAAATAGAAAGAAGGAGATTATTTTATGATTCACAATTCAATTCCGACACCACACATTGAAGCAACAGATCCAAATGAAGTTGCAAGCACTGTGTTGATGCCAGGAGATCCACTACGTGCAAAGTTTATTGCGGATACATACTTGACTGATGTAAAGCAATTCAATCAAGTGCGTGGTATGTTAGGGTACACAGGCTACTATAAAGGTAAGCGTGTGTCAGTGATGGGTTCTGGTATGGGAATTCCATCAGCTATGATTTATTATCATGAGCTATTTGCATATTATGAGGTAGAAACAATCATTCGTATAGGTACATCAGGAGCAATGCAACCTGATATCAAGCTACGTGATATTGTTGTAGCAACAGCTGCATGTACCAATTCGAATATTAATACAGGACGTTTTGGACCAAATGTAACGTTTGCGCCAACTCCAGATTTTGATTTATTAATGCAAACACATCAAAAAGCTGAAGAAATGGGTATTAAAACACATTTTGGTACTGTAATTAGTGGTGATAACTTCTATGATGAAAAAGATGAAGTGTACACTAAACGTCTACAACAATATGGAGTCTTAGCAGGAGAAATGGAATCTGCTGGATTATACTCTGTGGCTAGAAAACTTGGAAAACGTTCTCTAGCAATGTTTACCATCAGTGATAGTGCGTTAACTGGTGAAGAAGAAAGTGCAACAGCACGTCAAGAAGGCTATACTCAAATGATGGAGCTTGCATTAGAAATCGCACCTGAATAAATCATTTATTTAAAATATAAAAAGGAGGAAAATAAATGAAAAAAGTATTAGCATTAATCTTTGCATTAGTATTACTTGTTGGTTGTACGACTACGGGTGATAATGGTGATGGAAATGGTGACGGATCAGGTAATGGAGATGAAACAATTCGTGTTGCATTACTAGTAGGATTTTTAGGAGACATGTCCTTTAATGACTCTGCTGCTCGTGGAGTAAATCAAGCAGCGCAAGACTTCGACAATGTCGACGTAAATATTATTGAATTTGGTGATGTAGCTGACCGTTACGAACCTACTTTATTAGATGCTGCAGATTCAGGCTATGATATTATCATGGTTGCAACAACGTTACAGGAGTATGTAGAAACACATGCTGCTGATTTTCCAGATACAACTTTCGTAATCTTTGATACTGAAGTTGATTTCTCACAAGGAGGATTAGACAACGTTTATGCTATTCTATATAAAGCAAATGAAGCATCATTCTTAGGCGGTTATGTTGCTGCTGCTACAAGTGAAACAGGAGTTATCGGTTTCTTAGGCGGAACTGATCAACCAATTATCAGTGACTTCTTAGTTGGATATATTCAAGGTGCTCAACTAGCAAATCCTGATGTTAAAGTAGCTACAGGGTATGTTGGTAACTGGACAGACTCAGCAAGAGGAAAAGAGTTATCATTTGCAATGTACGACCAAGGCGCTAGCATGATCTTTAATGTAGCTGGTGGTGGTGGTGTTGGTCTTATCGAAGCTGGTGCTGAGCGTGATCGTTTAGTATTAGGAGTAGATTCTGACCAAGCGATGATTTATAAAGAAGCAGGAAACGAAGCGTTTGCTTCTGTAATTGCTTCATCAGTATTAAAAAATGTAGATTATTCATTGTATCGTGCAATCGAACTTTACAGAGATGGCACATTAGCAATTGGTACAACAGATGTTTTAGGAATTAAAGAAGGTGGAGTTGGCCTAGCTGATAATGAGTATTACCAAGCACTTGTTGATCAAGAAATTCGTGACTTTGTTGCGGAATTAGAAGAACAAGTAACAAATGGTGAAATCGTTGTTGATACTGCTTATGGTAAATCTTCAGACGAAATCAATCAATTAAGAGAATCTGTAAGACCTTAATTTAGCTGTACTTTAAGTGAGCACTGATTCAATATCAGTGCTTGCTTTCATTTATGGAGGAAGAATATGCCAAAAGAAGTAGTTTTGGAAATGAAGGATATTACGAAAGTATATCCTAATGGAGTAGTGGCAAATGAAAATGCCAACTTAAAATTACATCATTCAGAAATACATGCGCTGCTTGGTGAAAATGGAGCTGGAAAATCAACTTTGATGAAAATTCTATTTGGGATTGAACATCCAACAAGTGGCGATATTTTTTTACATGGCGAAAACGTAAAAATTAAAAGTCCACTTCAAGCCATTGAACTAGGTATCGGAATGGTTCACCAACACTTTATGTTGGATGAAAAATTAACGGTTGCTGAAAATATTATATTAGGAATGGAACCAAAGAAAGGTCTTAGTTTAGATTTTAAAAAAGCTGAGCAAATGGTTCGTGACATTTCAGAAAAATACAACTTCAAAGTAGAACCAAATAAGTTAGTTATGGACTTATCAGTAGGGAAAAAACAAAAGGTTGAAATTTTAAAAGCCTTAATTCGGGGAGCTAAAATCTTAATATTGGACGAACCAACTGCGGTGTTAACTCCTCAAGAAACAGTAGAACTTTTTGAACAGCTTAATATTCTTAAAGATCAGGGACACTCGATTGTGTTTATTTCTCATAAACTTAAAGAAGTTAAAGAAATATGTGATCGAGCTACGGTAATGCGTCTTGGTCATTATCAAGGAGAATATGAAGTAAAAAACATTTCCGTCGCAGAAATATCAAAGTTAATGGTTGGTCGTGATGTTGTTAGAAATATTGAGAAAAAGCCAAGTAAACCTAAGAATATTGCATTGAAAGTTGAAAATTTACGTGTGCTTAATGATGAACTAAAGGTTGTCGTTAAGGATGTAAATTTTGCGGTCAAAAAAGGTCAAATCTTAGGTATTGCTGGAGTAGAAGGTAATGGTCAAAGAGAACTTATTGACTGTATAACGGGTCTTGAAAGTGAGTATCAAGGAAAAATCTCATTAGAAGGTATGGACAAAGACATTAAGGTCAATGTAAAAAATCTTCGTGAGCATGGAATGAATCATATTCCTGAAGATCGACTTACTTATGGTGTTTCCGCAGAAGCTTCTATCTCAGACAACATTATTGCAAATCGTTACGACAAAAAAGAATACAATAAAAATGTTCTGCAAAACAGAAAAAAAATAGTTGGATTATCAGAAGAATTGATCAAACAATATCAAATTAAAACTGATAGTAAAGACACACTTGTTCGCATGCTTTCTGGTGGTAATATGCAAAAAGTAGTGGCTGCAAGAGAAATGAGTACGGATATGAAAGTTCTTATTGCAGATCAGCCAACGCGTGGTATTGATGTAGGTACTGCTGCATTTATCCATGATCGTATTGTAGAACTTCGTGATCAAGATGTTGCAGTTCTTCTTGTGTCTGCTGATATTAATGAAGTATTAGAAGTTTCAGATAGTCTAATAGTAATGTATGAAGGTGAAATTGCTGCTTATTTTGAAGAATCAAAATCAGTGAGCGAAGAAGAATTAGGATTGTATATGTTAGGCATTAAAAAAATGTCCTCAGAAGAGATTAAAGGAGTTTCACAATGAAATTTCCAAAAATAAAAAGAGTTACAAAAGAACAAAAAGTAGAAAAACAGTTAAATATAACAAAAGAAGTTCGAAAAATTGAACAACGTTTTGAGTTTTTACGAATTGGTCTAGCGTTAATCATTGCACTAAGTGTTGTATTGTTTATTATTGCTTTAGTGAGTGATGATCCATTATTTGCTATTCGTGAAATGTTGCTAGGACCATTTTCCTCTTTACGTCGTATGGGAAATGTTATTGAAGCAGCAATTCCAATAACTTTTACTGGGCTAGCTATAACGATGGTGTTTAAAACACATCGATTTAACTTAGCTGCCGATAGTGCTTTCTATCTTGGTGCAATGGTTACATTAATGGTTGGTATGTATTCACCACTACCACCATATGCAACGATTGTTATTGGATTGATTGCTGGTTTTATCGCAGGTGGGATTGTTGGTTTTATTCCAGCATTAATAAACTTCAAATTTGGAGCCAACGAGCTAGTTGTCTCATTAATGTTAAATTATATCGTTAGCTTTTATGTCAAGTATTTACTTAACTATGTTGTACGTGATCCATATAGTGCTTCTTTGCAATCGTATCCAATGCAAGAAGGGATTAATCTAGGTAATTTAGTATCAGGAACTCGTATTCACTATGGGTTAATACTCATGGTTATTGTCGTTATTGTTGCCTTTATAGTACTGTATAAAACAAAATGGGGTTATGCTTTGCGCATGACTGGTTTAAATGAAAAGTTCTCAAAATACTCAGGAATTAAAGTTGCTGGAGTAGTAATGTTAGCTCAAGCGATTGGTACAGGTATTGCTGGATTTGGTGGTGCTGTTGAGATGATGGGGCTATACACTCGTTTTCGTTGGTTAGAGAGCCCAGGTTATGGTTGGGATGGAGTTATTATTGCAACCTTAGCAAGAGGTAATCCTGCTGCAGTTCCTTTCGCGGCATTGTTTCTTGCCTATATTCGAACCGGAGCTGATATTTTAAATCGAACAACAAATATACCGGCTGAAATCATTTCATTAGTGCAAGCAATCATTATTACATTAATTGCTGCTCAAGCATTCTTAAGTAAGCAAAAGCAAAAACAAATTGTGAAGACTTCAACGGTAGTTGAACAAGCAGGAGGACAATAATATGGAATTACTAGAAATATTTGCAAATCCTAGTTTCTGGTTTGGTGTGTTACGTGCAACAACACCAATCCTATTTGCGGCAATGGCTGCACTAATTGCTTCTCGTGCAGGTATTACAAATTTGGCTATTGAAGGCATCATGAGTTTTGGTGCATTGTTTGCGGTTATTGGTTCATGGCTTACACAAAATGCCTGGATTGGATTGATGACTTCAATTATAGTAGGGATTATTTTAGCGCTATTTTTGGCTTATTTCCATTTAAAAATGAAAGCTGATGAGATTATGGTAGCTATTGCCATTAACTTGCTAGCAACTGGTGGAACAATATTTATTCTCTTTATGCTTACAGGAGATAAATCTACTTCTGCAGCATTAAATAGTGTAGTACTACCGACAATTAGTATACCAATTATTCGTAGCATTCCATTTTTAGGTCAAGTATTATCAGGACACAATGTGTTAGTGTATATAGCCTTTATCATGGTATTTGTAATGCATTACTTATTGTTTAAAACACCATTAGGTTTACGAATTCGCTCGGTTGGTGGGAATGAACACGCTGCTGAATCGGTAGGGGTGTTTGTCCATAAAACGAAATACATTGGCCTTGCACTATCAGGTATGTTAGCTGGTTTTGCAGGTGCATACATGTCGCTTGGTTATATGACTGTGTTTACTCGTGGAATGGTTGCAGGTCGTGGGTTTATCGCTTTAGCCGCCGCTAATGTTGGTGGTAGAGCACCAATTGGATCGATGTTTTCATCCATGCTCTTTGGTTTTTTTGATTCCCTAGGAAATAATTTACAACGTTTTTCAATACCCAATGAATTTATATATATGATTCCTTATATTGCGACAATTGTAATGTTTGCGTATTTCTCCCATCGTCGTATGACAGAGAAAAAGCGTGTAAACAAAAAATTAGCTAAAGGTCAAATTTCAGAAGAAGAACTTGCATAAATATTAGATAGTAGAGGTTTTTAGATGGTATTAAAGCTTAAATCATTTCCATATTTGGGAGCTGTTTCAGTAACTTATTTGGCAATGATGTTTGAAGGAGCACTTAATGTTGCAATTGTTGCGATCATGGTTATGCTAAGCAAGTATCTTGATCGTGACATTGCACAAATCAGTTTACTAGTTTCTGCTAAAGGGTTAGGTACAATGCTGACCCTTTATACTAGTGGAAGGTTATCCGATCGTTATGGTCGAAAACGTATTATATTAATAGGAGCTATTAGTTTTACTGCTTTTCTCATTGGACTACTTTTAAGTTCGAATTACATGTTTGCATTGTTATTTGCATTTTTAGCGGGAGTAGGACATGGTTTAATGGATGCTCCAGCATTATCTTTACTTTTTGATGCATTTCCTGGAAATACAGGTCCTGCTATGAGTATAGTGCAAATCTTTTTTGCAGGTGGTGGTGTATTAACCACACTGTTTGCAAGTTTTTTAATCGCAAATAACTTACCTTGGCAACACTTGTTTTATGTGTATTTAGTTGCTATAGCTTTGCTTATGTTTTTAATTGCAAAAGCGAACTTTCCTGTCAGGGATAAATCGAGCAAAATAAAGCGTAAAACAATTGTTTTTGATGAGTTACCACAAATTAAAAAAGAAGGGGTTCTTTTAGGTATTAGTGTGCTACTTTTTGCGGTTGCTCAAGCTATTATGATGACATGGCTACCGACGTATGCAGCGAGTATTAAAGGTCTTACGGATTATAATGCCGTTCGATTACTTACATCATTTCAAGTAGGTGCAGTTTCTGGAGCCTTTGTGTTTGCGTGGATTTTAAGAAAGACACATACGACAACGTTAATGGTGATTAATCCATTAATAGCTGGTTTGATGATGGTTGGTGTTTTAATTACGACTAATGTAACACTGCTCTTTGCCTTTGTCTTTGTATATGGATTTATGATGGGTGTTTACTTCTCTTTATGTATTAACATGGGAGGCGAACTCTTTTATGCTCAAGCAGGTAGCGCTACAGGTGCAGTAGGTACACTTAATATGGTTGGGAATACGGTCATGGTAGCTTTATCGGGTAGAATATTGAATCTTTTTGGTATATCGTCGTTATTCTATTTTTCCATTATTGCATTGTTTGCGCTTGTTGCAGTGGCGATAATTTTTAGAAAGAAATATTTGCGGCTTAATCCGCGAATAGAGGTGATTTAATGAACAAACAAAAAGTCCCTGTGATTATTGATTGTGATCCAGGAATCGATGATAGTTTTGCGATTTACTATGCACTCAATTCACCGATGTTGGATGTGTTATCCGTTGTAAGTGTTGCGGGTAATGTCCCATTATCAATGACAACATCCAATGCATGCAATTTACTAGGATTGGTTAATAGTGATGTTCCCGTTTTTGCTGGTAGTGATGGGCCTCTTATTGGAGATGCTATTGAAGCAAAATATGCACACGGTGTTAATGGACTAGGTGGGTATGTGTTTAAAAAAGAATATACCAATAACCTTCAACAAGGTAATGGTATTGAACACATGGCACGTATTCTTAAAAGTAGTGAACAACCAATCACAATATTCGCGATTGGTCCTTTGACTAACATAGCAAAACTAGTGTTAGCTTATCCTGATTTAGTAGGTAAAATAGATCAAGTCGTAGTTATGGGTGGTGGAGTGATTAAGGGTAATTATTCAAGTAGTGCTGAGTTTAATATTGTGGCAGATCCTTTAGCTGCTAAGGTTGTGTTTGATGCTGGACTCACATGTAAAATTGTTCCTTTAGATACAACGGAATACTGTTATTTTGATAAAGAGTTTTTACAAACATTAAAACAATCTTCCTCATTAAAAGCAAAAACTCTATACGATATTGTAAATGCAAAACATAATATTGAAAGTAAAGAAGAAGATAGTAAGTTTTATTTTCACGATATGGTCACGGTTATGGCAGTAACTAATCCACAATTATTTGAGTTTATACCACTTCATGTTGATGTGGAATTAGATGGTAAGATAACTAAAGGGCAAACTGTTTTTGATCAACGCTCTTTCAATCGACAAGAACCAAACAGTTTATTAGTGACGGCAAAATCAAGAGATGATATTGTCGCAGTTGCATTGGAGGTATTAACAAATGAGTAAACAAATCATTCCTTGTATTATTGATTGTGATCCAGGTGTTGATGATGCGATTGCACTATTGTATGCTCTTAATCATCCAAATTTGGATGTTAAAGCCATAACAACGGTATATGGTAATGTCGGACTCGATAAAACAAGTGTGAATGCACAACTTGTTGTTGGATTAGCGCAAAAAGACACGCCAGTATTTAGTGGAGCACGTAAGCCACTTGTAAATCAAATCGCATCAGCCGCAAAAGTACACGGTGAAGATGGGTTCGGAGATTTCTATCAATCATACAAACATTTGACATCCAACAATGACATTAAGGATAATGCTGTTCTTAAAATGAAAGAAATCATTGAAAACTCAAATGAACCTGTAGTGCTGTTTCCTTTAGGACCAATGACCAACATAGCGATATTATTAGTTACTTTTCCTGAATTAAAAGAAAAGATTAAAGCAATTAGTTTTATGGGTGGTGGATTTTACTATGGTAATCGTACACCAAGTGCTGAGTTTAATTTCTATTGTGATCCACACGCTGCGCAAATTGTGTTGCAAAGTGGAGTGAAATTAATCATGTCAGGCTTAGATATAACTGATCAAGCAATTATAACAGAAAAAGAACTAGATAAATTTAAAAAGATACCAAATAAGGCATCAGAGGTGATGCACAAGATTTTATCAAAATATCAGTCGGTTGATCAAAGTTTGCATGACCCTGTAACAATTATGACAGTTACCGATCCAGAGTTATTTGAATTTGAAAGCTTTCATGTAGTAGTAGAAACATCTGGAGAATATAGTGTTGGTAAAACAATTGCCGATGTAAGAAAAAATGCTCCACTTGAAAATCGTCATTGTGTAGTCGCGACTAAATTAGATCATAATGGATTTATAGAAAAAATTGTTAATTCTTTAAGTCAATATAAAGATGGAGGTAAGCATGAGTAAAATTGTTGTTATTGGTTCTGTTAATAAAGATATCGTTTTTAGTGTAGATCGGTTTGTTCAAGCAAAAGAAACGTTGACTTCAAAGAAAATGGAGGAGTTTTTAGGAGGTAAAGGCTTGAATCAAGCTGTTGCTCTTAAAAAAGCTTATCCTGATGTATGGTTAGTTGCAAACATTAACAAAAATGATCAAGCAATTTTACGTCAAATGGAAGAAGTCGATATTTATACTGAGCATGTATCGCTTGTAGATACTAATACTGGAACCGCATTTATTCAAGTAGATCCAAAAGGGGAAAACTGTATTTTACTTGATAAAGGAGCCAACCATGAGTTTACAACTGAAAAGATTACTGAAGTATTAGATTTGTGTACTAAAGAAGACATAATTGTTCTTCAAAATGAGATTAATCACTTAGAAACGATTTTAGTAGAAGCAAATAATCGTAGCATACCTGTCGTATTAAATCCTTCTCCCATAGAAGACAATGTATTGCAACTTCCTCTTAAACTTGTTAGTGTACTTATTGTAAATGAGGTAGAAGCACAAGCATTAACGAATATTGAAGATCCTAAAGAAAGCTTACAAAAGCTGTCAACCATGTATATTGACACAACAATTGTTTTAACACTGGGATCTGAAGGTGTGTATTGTATTGATAAAGGTACATTATTGTATCAACCAAGTGAAAAAGTAGAAGCAGTAGATACAACTGCTGCTGGAGATACTTTCTTAGGATACTTTGTAGCTTCACTTATGAACAAAATACCATTAGATCAAGCAATCAAAAAGGCAAATATTGCAGCAGCAATTAGTGTCACAAGAGTAGGTGCTTCTTCTTCTATTCCAACTGAAGATGAAGTAAACAAGTTGTTAGATAAAAAGTAAAACGACCCCATGAGGTCGTTTTTTAAACTTGTTTTGTTAAGGCGAAAGCAATTTGTGCTGCAACTTTGGCATTGTTAAACACAAGTGCTTTATTAGCAACTACACTTTTACCTTCAGTATGTTTGTGTAAGTAGGCTAATAGATATGGAGTAACGTCTTTTCCTTTAATGCCATCTTTAATTGAAGCTTCAATGGCTTCTTTTATTTTTCGCTTGATAAAGGCTGGGTCCATTTCAAATTCTTTAGGAATTGGATTGGCGATAAGTGTTCCTGCTTGAATGTTTAATTCATCTTTTGTTTGTATAATTTGTGCCATTTGCTCAGCATTTTCTACACTAAAGTCTACCTTTAAACCACTATCACGAGTATAAAAATCTGGGAATGCATCACTTTGATAACCAATAATGGAAACTCCATGAGTCTCTAGAAACTCTTTTGTTCTTTCGATATCTAATATAGATTTTGCACCTGAACAAACAACATTTACATTGGTGTTGGATAGTTCAATTAGATCAGCGGATATATCCATCGTGTCTTCACCATGAATATGCACACCACCAATTCCACCTGTCGCAAACATTTTAATGTTGGCCATAAATGCAAACATCATCGTTGTCGCAACTGTGGTAGCACCATCTTTACCCATAGCTAATAGGGAAACAACATCACGACGACTTGCTTTAGCAATACTTCGATTTTTAGCGAAGTATTCTAAGTCGCTATCTTCCATTCCTATGAGAATTTTGCCGTTTCGAATACCAATGGTGGCAGGAATGGCTCCTTGTTCTAAAACAATACGTTCACATTCACGTGCTGTTTCTAAGTTTTCGGGATAATTAAACCCATGAGAAATAATGGTTGATTCTAGAGCGACCACTGGTTTATTGTTTGCAAGTGCTTCTTGTACCTCTTTTTTGATTACTAAATATTTATTCATTGTTTGCTTTCTCCATTTCTTGAATAACCTTTGATGCAGTAATGTTTGTATTAACGGTTGTATTTGCTTGCAATGCTAATGATGACATTGCATGTGAAAATACAACGGTATCTTTAGTGTCGTATTCTTTTAAAAATCCATAAACAAGACCAGCCATAAAGGCATCTCCAGCTCCAGTAGCGTTTTCTACTTGAATAACTGGTCCTCTATAAAATCCTTTATCAGTAGCAGTCTTGTAATAAACACCCTCAGGTCCTAATGTAATAAACACTTGTGATACACCAAGTTTTGAAAAATAATCGCTTACTTCAATAATGTCATCATCATTATTAATGGATATTCCGCTTAAAAACTCAGCTTCAAGTTTATTGCATTTAATAGTATGAAATTTAGTGAGTTTGTTTTTGATGCTTTTTGCTTTTCCAATGGATACAGGATCTAAAAAAATAGGGATATCTTTGAAATTCTCTAGAATATAATCCATCACATCACGTGGAAGTGCTGCATCTACTACAATGACACGTGCACTTTTTAACACATGTGATTTATCTACTAAATGAGATACTGGCATTTCATCAAGAGCTGTAGTATCACTTAACGCAAGGTTCATATCACCTTCATTGTTTAAGATGGCTAGATAGCTTGTAGTGACACTATCAGCGAGTATATATGAGTCGCTAATATCAATATTAGCTTTATAGCAGGACTCTTTAATTACTTGTCCAAAAGAATCATCACAAATTGCACTAATTAGAGAAACATTGCATCCGATACGGGATAAGTTTTCGGATATATTGCGGCTCACACCACCTGCAGATACTTTGATTTTTCCTGGATTAGAATCATGACTAAGCAAAGGATCAAAACTTCGCCCTACAATATCAATCATGGATGCTCCAATCACAACAACCTTATCTTTACGATTGATGATGTATCCTTTTCCTTCAATGTATCGTTTCTTTAATAAGTTTGATATATGAACCGACACAGAAGAACGAGTGATGTTAAGCACTTTTGCAAGTTCATCTTGACTGATTTGCGGGTTTTTGCAAATTAACTCAAAGATTTCTTGTTCCTTAGATGTTAAGGCTTTCATACAACCTCCTTTATAATTGCTTACAATATAAGCAATTGCTTATATTATAGCAGTTAGTAATGAAAGTCGTCAATACAAAAAAAGAAATAATAAAGAAACCGTTAACCAACGATTAGTACTGATATGGCTTTAAAACTGAATTATGGTATAAGAACACTACAACTGTGTTATTTGTTGCATAAGAAAAGTAATACCTATGTAATGCAATATAATTGAAGTAATACATAACCATTCACTATGCTCAATTATTTTCTTAAATACTTCATCTGTTTTAATTTTGCTTTAAAATACTTCTATCTTTATCTTACTTCCTTTCGGTAGTTTTTCAATAATGAGCTTAGAAGATATTTGCTCTTTCATCTCTTGTACATGAGAAATAACACCAATCATTTTATTGTCATTTCTCAAATCAAACAACACTTTCATTGCTTGAGATAGTGATTCTACATCTAATGAACCAAACCCTTCATCGATAAAGAGTGTGTTAAGCTCTACTCCGCCAGCCATTGCTTGGATAACATCAGAACAGCCTAGTGCTAATGATAAAGCAGCCTTAAAGGATTCTCCACCAGATAAAGAACGAACATCACGAAATTTTCCACTTTCATAATCCAACACATTAATATCAAGTCCTTGTGTTGCTTGACCTTCTTCTGGTTTTTTCCACTCAAATTTGTACCTTCCTTGAGTGATGCGTTGCATACGATAGTTAGCAGCTTCTAATATCTTCTTAAAGTAAAGTGCCAACACATACCGTTCCATTGATAATCGAAGTTTTCCTTTTCCTCTTGTTAAATCGCTTAACTTAGACAAGATAGCATAGTCATGCATCGCTTGTTCAATAACTTGTATTTCTTTAATGAGACGTTTTAAAGTAAGTTGGTTTTGTTTGATTTGTGTCTCTTTGTTTGTCATTGTTTTAAAAAGCTCATTTATGTCATGTTCAAGGGTAGTGATGGTCTCGTTATAAGGTTTGGTGTCTACTTTTTCTTTGGTAGATAATTCGCTTTGAAGTTGAGATAGTTGTTGCTTTACATGTGAAACTTGGTTGTTGTAGAGTGAAATTGCTTCTTCAAGCTTACTCATGCTTTCTGATGAAAGTTTTGCTTGATTAAAGGCATCCACATTTTCAAAACCTTTGTTAGTTAAGTTTGTAATAAAGCTTGAAAACAAGCTATCGTATTGTTGTTTATTAAGATTGATGCGTTTGTTTACTAGTTGTATTTCGATATCTAGTGCATTACTCTTTTTTTCTAATGCTTGTATTTGGCTAGACATGCGTTCATGTTGTTGTTGAATATCTTTTGCAAACGATTCTTTTTCATGGATATGCTCAATCAACTGCTCTAAAGATGTAATTGATAATGGATAGACGATTTCTATGGATGAAATCATGTTTTCTTGTATTGCAAGTTGAGTTTTATTTGCATCCAGTGCTTCTTGTTTTTGTTTTAATGCTTGAGTAGAATGTTCTTTTTTTGCTTGTAGCTCCACAAGTTGTTGTTTGTTTTCTTTAATTTTCTTTAATTTTGCATGCACATTCTCTAATGAAGATTCTAATGCTTGTTTTTCTTGACGTAAGCTTTCTTGCTTATTGGCTAACTCATTGAGTTGATGATTAAATGAAGTTTGTGAATTATTGACATTTAAACTTTCTTTTTGTGTTTTTAATGTAGTGATTATTTCAACAAGTAGAGTATAAGATTTGTTCATTTGCTTTTCTAACTTATCTTTATCTGCTTTCGCTTTATCGATCTGTTCTTCTGATATGACCTCTGTGGTTGTTGCTGGGTTAGGATGATCTAATGAACCACAAACTGGACATGGAGTATTATCAATTAGTTTTTGCGCTAACACACCAGCCGTGTTTTGACGAAGTGCTAACTCATTTGCATGAACAGTAGCTAAAGCATGTTGATAGGCATCTTCATGTTGCTTATAGATAAGCAGTTGCTCATCGTGGTGTTTTTGTGTAACTTCTAGTTGTTTGAACTGTTTTTGTTGGTTATCTAAATCTTGTTGTGTTTTTGTCAGTTCAAATAGTGATTCTTTTAGTGAGAATGATTGTTCGATTAATTCACTTTCTTGGTCATTGTTTATCGCTAACTCGTTGATGGTGTTGTTTATTTTAGTTAAAGTATCATTTTCTTTTGAAACATCATCAAGCAACGTTACTTGTTTTGCTTGAATTGTCTTTAACTCTTGTTGAAGATTATATTTAGTTGTAGCTGCTTTGACTGTTTGTTTATACTCTAAGATGTCTTGTTTAATGGTATCGAGTTCTTTGTGTTGTTGTTGGATTATTGTAAAATCTTTATTTAGTTTGTTAAGTTGCTCATTTGCATCATGATGTGATTTTGCTAGCTCTGTAATTTTAGTTTCATCTTGTAATATTGTTTGATTAAGATGTTCTAATAGCTGATAGTCAGCTTGTAACTCGCTTGCAAGACGTGCTAAAGATAAGGTATGTTCATGTTTAGAAATATCTTGTTTTTGTTTGTTTAACTGTGCTAATTTATCTTTTAATTGATTGACTAAATCAAACTTCTGGTTGTTACTTTCGATTTCGGTGAGTTCTTTTTGCTTTAAACTTAAAGTCTCTTTAAGTTTATTGTATGCTTTGTTGTTGTCGATAAGAGCTTCTTTGTTTTTTTCAATGATTTTAGTGAGTGTATTTACAATCTGTGTTTCTGATAATGATTCAATATCAATGTCTTGTTCATCAAAAACAAAGGCTTTTTTTATTTCAGTAAGTACAGTTTTACTTGTGTTGATTTCTTCCTTTTTTTTAGATTCTCTAAGTTTTATCTCATCTGCAATGAGTTGATACAAATGAGTATCGAAGATTCTACGGAATATCTCTTCTTTTTCTGTGCTTTTAGCAAACAACAGTTTAGTAAACTCCCCTTGAGCAATCATGATAATTTGCTTAAATTGACTAGCGGATAACCCAATGAGGTTTTCAACTTCTGCTTTTACTTCATTAACTCCCTCAATAACACGACCATCGGCAAAATGTAAAATGACTTGGTGAGGCTTATCTGTTTTGTATCCTTCACGAGAATACTTAGGTTGACGTTTTATATGGTATCGTTTTTGATGAAGTTCAAACTCTAACGCCACAAATGTTTCTTGATCACTTGTCGCAAAATCACTCCTAAAGTCCTCCATGCTTCGTACAGAACCACTTGCTTCACCATACAAGGCAAAAGACAAGGCATCAAAAATGGTGGTCTTACCAGCACCAGTAGGACCAGTTATTAAAAACAATCCATCTTGTCCTAAGTTAGTAAAATCAATAACTGTATGATTTATATAAGGTCCAAAAGCATTTAACTCGAGTTTAATGGGTTTCATTTTCTTTATCCTTTGCACTTTCTACGACATCTTTAAAAACATTCAATATCTCATCGGTAGGTTCTTGTCCAACACTGCTCGTGTAAAAGTCAGTAAAAATGGTTAATGGGTCTTTTACATGTTCAAGGTGAACATTGTTTAATTCCATGGTTTCACTTTGCTTGTTGTTGGTGTAGTTGATGGCTAATGCATTTGGATAAATGCTACGTATGCGTTCCATTGCATCAAATACCATTGTTTCATCAAGAAGTTCAATACCAACATAATCTAAAGAAGGTTGATGGTTATGAATAATATCAGAAAAATACCCTTTAATGATTTTTACATCCCTTAAAGGAATCAAAGGAATGGTTTGTATGTTAATATTATTCTTTTCTTTAATATTTACAATACTGATTGATTTTTTATGAAAGGCTTCATCGAGAGAGTATTTTAATATTGATCCACTATAGCGAATTGTTTCTTTTTCGATTGCTTGTGGAGCATGCAAATGACCTAAAGCCACATAATCAAAACCATCAAACACATCGACACCAATTTGACTACTACCACCAACAGATAAAGGCATTTCCGATTCAGATTCAATTACAGCAAATTTACCTGCTACAAATTGATGAGTTATTAACACATTTCGCTCAGAATAATCGATATCTTGAAAACTTAAATACTGTTTCATGGCGCTATTAAAATCCACCACATCATCTGCTTCACATTCGTATTTAACAAACGATGGTTTAAAGAAAGGGAGTAAATAAAAGTTAAGTGGACCAAACTCATCACTTAAAGTTATTTTTTTGCACTTTTTTGTGGCACTACCTGCAATGTATAAGCCTGAAGCATCGACAATGTTACTAACAAAGTCTAAGCGACTACCTTGATCATGGTTTCCTGCAATCATAAAAATAGTTAACTTAAAATCACTAATGGCTTTACTTAGAAATTGATCAAGCACTTTCATGGCTTCAACTGACGGTATAAAGCGATCATAAACATCTCCTGCAATAATAAGAACTTTTATTTTATCTTTTTTAATGATTTCTAGAAGTTCATCTAAAATGTAAGCTTGATCTTCGATCATACTTTTTTGATGCACAATTTTACCTAAATGCCAATCGGCAGTATGTAGAAATTTCATGATTAACTCTCCCTTGTGTATATGTCTTATTATAGCGAAGATTTTAACTAGTAGTGAAGTAAAACTGACTTTTACAGTGGTTGCACAGAGCCATACAAAAATTGGACTTCTTTATTAATATCCCAGGAGTATAATAATATCGAAGAAACAAAGGAGAAAAACATAATGAATTTATCACCTCAGGAAGTATTACAAAAGACAATCAAACGCGTGTATGACCAAGGTTTGACAACCATGTCTGGAGGCAATTTATCACTTAGAGATGACCAAGGTACGTACGTTACCCCAGCTCGCTTAGATAAGGCTTTCTTAAAACCTCAAGACATGATGGTTGTGGATAATGATGGAAATGTTTCAGGATATAATGATTTAACATCTGAGTATGTTGTTCATAAAGCCATTCTTGATAACAACCCACATTTAAAAGCTGTCTTGCATGCACACCCACCATCACTGCTTGGATTTAGTGCTGCACGCATCTTACCAGATCCAACAATTATGGCAAACAGTGTTCGCTTATTAAAAGACAAAATTGCAATGGCAAAATATGCGCAGCCAGGAACCCCATCTCTAGCGACTGTTACAGCAGATACACTGACAAAGGGAAACACAATTGCAATATTAGAAAATCATGGTTTGTTTATTGTTGAGAAGGATCAAAAGACAGCGTATCATTTATTAGAAGAAATTGATTTACTATCAAAAGTACAAATGAGTGCAAAATTGATCGATGCTAATGGTGCTAAATCATTATCTGATGAAAACATCGATGCACTTTTAAAAGAAGAGTCACCAAGTTTTAAAACGACGAAGATGACATTAAGTACACAAGAAGAAGAAGCCGCAAAACAACTTGTTGCATTTACAAAGCGTATGTATCGTAGAAATTTAACAACTTGTTTAAGTGGTAGTTATTCAGTTAAAGTAAATGATGCGATTTTGATTACACCAAAAAATGTAGATCTTAGTGAACTAACAGTGAACGATATTGTTCGTATTAGTGACAATGTTGCAAGTGACAACGCATTACCATCCAATGATGTTATGTTGCATGTGGAAATATATTCACAAAATGAGGATGTATCATCTGTTGTTATGGCATCACCTCGATACATGATGAGCTATGGTGTTGTTTCTCAAACATTAGAGACTAGAGTTATTCCAGAGTGTTATTTTATGTTAACAAAGGTTGAAAGCATTCCATTTAATGTTGGTGAAACATTCAATAAAGAAGTAGCATCATACTTTAATGAACAACAACCAACACTTTTAGTTCAACATGATAAGTATATCGTAACGGCACCTTCTATCATGTTGGCTTATGATCGTTTAGAAGTTGCGGAAGCAACAGCGGAAGGGTTAATTACAACATTACCACTAGCACCACTAGTTGAAATTCAACCGGATGAAATCGAAAAGTTTGACAGGATTAAATTCCCACATTTATTTAAGTAAATAAAAAAGAGAGTTTCTTCAAACTCTCCATAGGCTGCTAACAATTTGTTAGTGGTCTTTTTTATTTTTTTCGTTGTCCGTAATTGGAAAAGCGAACCAACATGCGTTCCATTTCAGCATCATCTAAGATAACAGGTGTACCAATAGAGCGAGCACGAACATACAGTTCAGCACAAAACTCTAATTGTTCGGCGATTGCAAAAGCAGTAGACATGTCTTTAGCGACACAATTCATACCATGATTAGCTAACAACACAGCATTGAGACTACCCATCGCTTCGATGGCATTTTCAGCTAGTTCAGGAGTACCAAATGTCGCGTATTTTGCACATGGTACTTCTTTACCTCCTGCAAATGCAACTAAGTAATCAACGGCTGGTAATGATTCATTTAAGCATGAAATGGTTGTTGCATACGTAGAGTGTACATGTACCATCGCATCCACATCGTCTCTTTTTTTATAGACAATCGCATGCATCACATTTTCACTAGAAGGAACACGATCTCCCTCAACAATATTTCCATCTAAATCCATGATTACAACATCTTCAACTTCAGTTTGCTCATACGGAATACCACTTGGAGAAATAGCCATAAGTCCTTTTTCACGATTAAAAATACTTAGGTTTCCTCCTGTTCCACGAGTTAAACCAGAGGATAGCATTAATTTTCCAAATGCAACAATTTCTTCACGTTCTTTTTGTAATAACATAATAATAGCTCCTTTCAATGTGAGTTTAGCACTTTGCATCATCAACTGCAACAGACAAAAAAAGCCTTAAATAGTAGAAAAATCATATTATGTGGTGGTTTATGCTATTTTTTGCACAAAACCCCCAAATATGTGTTTTTTCACACAATATATCAAATTTGCATTTTTGCATGTTCAAAAATTAGATTCAAAGAAGGTTGCATTTGGACACGTAAAATCTATAATGAAATTAGGTTGTTGCTAGGGAGGGAATGATGACACTGTTTAGTGAAGAATTGATATTTCTAGATTATCATGCAGATAATCAATATGACTTTTTAGAAAAAATGTCGAACTACTTGATTGAAAATAATTATGTGAGTCCAACTTATTTAGAAGCTATACTAACAAGAGAAAAGAAGTATCCAACGGGATTGCCATCAGAACCATTTCCTGTCGCAATACCACATGGTGATCCTGAACATGTAATTAAACCATGTATCGTAGTAACTCGACCTCATCATCCAATAACTTTTGGAGAAATGGGGACCTTGGATTCCACTGTGAATGCAAAGTACATCTTTATGCTTGTTGTTAAAAAAGCGGATAGTCAAATCACACTTCTTCAAAACATGATTGATATGTTTATGAATGAAGAAGCAATGAAGAAACTTGAAGCAGCAAATACATCCAACCAAATTATGGATGTATTGAAACAATACATACATCTAGAAAAGGAGGAAGCATAGTGAAACGAGTTATAGTTGCTTGTGGATCTGGTGTAGCAACATCACAAATGGTTGCATCAAAAGTAGCACGTCTTTTAAAAGAAAAGAAGATTAATGCTCACGTTGATGCGGTGGATATCAAATCGATCTCTACTCATATCAAACAATGTGATGCATACATTGCCATTACTGCACCAAAGACAGATTATCCAGTTCCAGTATTAAATGGCATAGCATTTTTAACCGGAATGAACATGGATAAAGAGTTAGATAAGCTTATTGAAATCCTGAAAAAATAAGTTATCGTTGTTTATCCAATTCATCATAAATAGCGTAATACGCTAAAGAAAAGAAAGGGGATTTTATGGATTTTTTACAAACGATTTTTGATTATGTACTAGGTCTTGGATCACACATTTTCCTACCACTAGTAATGGTATTTGTTGGTCTACTAGTAAAAATGAAATTCAAAGATGCATTCTCAGCCGCCTTGACATTAGGGGTTGCCTTCATTGGTATGGGAACAATCGTTGATTTCATGTTTGGATTTTTAAGCCCTGCAGCAGAGGCACTAGTTGAGAACTCAGGTATTCAACTAACAGCTATCGACGTAGGTTGGGCACCACTAGCAGCAATTGCTTGGGCTTGGCCATATGCGTTCTTACTATTCCCAATTCAAATTGCTATCAACTTGTTTATGATTGCAATTAACAAAACAAGCACATTAAATGTTGACTTGTGGAATGTTTGGAATAAGATTTTAACAGCAGTTATGGTTGCAGCTATTTCTGGTTCAGTACCTCTAGCATTAGTTGTAGGTGCTATTCAAGTAGTATTTGAACTGTGGAATGCTGATTTAACACAAAAGCAAATCTACAAAACCACAGGTATCCCAGGAGTTTCTTGTCCACACTCCATGACAATGTTTGCAGTGGTTCTTAACCCATTTAATAAATTAATGGAAAAGATTCCTGGATTAAAAGCTGACATTGACGCAGAAGTATTAAAAGACAAAATTGGTATCTTTGCTGAAAACCACGTAATGGGATTCATCATTGGTGTTATTATCGCAGTAGTTGCTGGTTATGATGTACAAGGTGCTTTAACTGTTGGTGTATCTACAGGTACAGCATTAACATTGTTCCCAATGGTAGCTAAACTATTCATGGTTGCATTATCACCTATTTCTGATGCAGCTGGTGAATTTATGAAAAAACGCTTCCCTGGACGTGAATTCTTTATTGGACTTGACTGGCCTTTCTTAGCTGGTTCTCCAGAATTATGGGTTGCTGCAATTATCTTAGTACCTATTACACTATTATATGCAGTTATCTTACCAGGAAACAACGTACTACCTCTTGGTGGTATTATCAACATCTGTTTAGTAGTACCTCTATTAATTATCACAGGTGGAAACCTTGTTCGTATGATCGTTATGGGTGCTATGTCAGTTCCTATCTTCTTATATGTTGGTACTTTATTGGCACCAATTATCACAGACTTAGCCATTACAACAGGAACATACAATGTTCCTGCTGGACAAATGATCTCATGGTCTGGAATGGAAATGCCTGTCTTCCGCTTCGTGTTCTCACGTGCAGCGAACGTTATTAATGGTGATTTCTTAGGAATTGCAATGCTTGTTGGTTGGTTAGCGCTATGGTTCTTATATGTTAAAGAGTTTAAAGCTAGAAACAAAGCATTTGACGAAGAAGAAGCATAAAACTTACTAAGTTACTAAAGACGATCTTAAATCAAGGTCGTCTTTAACACAAAGGAGCAAAGAATGATATTTACAGTGACATTAAACACAGCAATTGATCATATTATTGAGGTAGAAGGAACACTTACTCGTAAAGCAAACAATAAAACAAAAAATGTAATTTATGATATTGGTGGTAAAGCCATCCATGTTTCGGTTGCTTTGAGTTATATGAACATACCTAACAAAGCTACAGGTGTTGTTGGTGGAAGTAACGGTAAGTTGATGGTAGATTTGGCTGAGAAAAAAGGAGTAGAATGTCATTTCGTTGAACAAGAAAATTGTGAAACTAGAGAATCTATTATTGTTGTGGATGAAACAGGGCTAGGAAGCTACATGATTACTCAACGTGGTTTTGTTTTATCAGAATTAAGTATTCAAAAAATTAAAGATTTTCTAGCAAACAATGTAGCTAAAGATGACATCGTTGTCTTTAGTGGTACTCCACCTCAAGGTTTTAAGTTAGAAGACTATCACGATTTAATGCAAATCGTGAAAGATAGAGAAGCTCGTATTATTGCGGATACTACAAAAGACTACTTAGCAACTGCTTTAAAATTTAGACCAACACTCGTAAAGCCCAATGAGTTTGAGTTTCAAGAGTTTTTGGGAAAAGAACTTCATACACAAGATGATTATATACAAGCACTTCGTGAAATGGATGATTTAGCTGAATTTTGGGTTGTATCGTTAGGTAAAAAAGGATCTATTGCAAAAAAAGGTGATGAGATAATCGTGGTCACACCTCCAACCATCAAAGAGGTAAATGAAACAGGAGCTGGTGACTTCTTTGTGTCTGGGTTAGTAGCGAAGATTCATGAAAATGCACCACTTGAAGAAGTGCTTCGTTATGGTACAGCTGTTGGGGCTTCAAAAGCAAAACAAAGAGAAGTTTCTCATTTTGACGTAGAAGATGCATTAAAGCTTATGAATGAATGCAAAATAGAAAGGGTATAAAATGCTATATAAACAAGAAAGACAAGATTTGTGTGATGTAGTTAGGTTGATGTATGATCGTTGGTTAACTAACGCAGCTGGGGGAAATGTAACGGTTAAAGTTAATGATGAACATTGGATAATGACACCTACGTTGATGTCTCAAGATAAATGGTGCCGTTTAGTTCCAGAAAATATTCTAGTTGTGGATCAAGATATGAATATTGTAGAGGGGCATGGTAAAATGACGCGTGAAACAAACATGCATATGGCCATTTATGAAACTGACCCTCGCGTTAAAGCAATCATTCATGCACATCCAAAAGAATTAATGCCTTTTGCGACTATGGGTATCGAAATGCCACTTATCACAGAAGCATGTAAAAAAATGGGTAGTTTTCCTTGCTTACGTTATGCACCAGCTACATCGGTAGAGTTAGCAGAAGTAGTTAGAGAGCATGTACAAAAATTAGTTAAAGAAAATCATACGTTACCATATGGTACTTCATTAAGAGAACATGGGGTTATCTTAGCGGATGTTTCACTTAAAAAATGTTATGATATGTTAGAAAGATTAGAAACTAACGCATACACTTATGTACAGTGTAAAGTGTTAGAGGCTAGTGGACATACGTTCCAGTCTACGGAAGGACATGATTACAATACAGAAGAATAAAGAGAAAAGAACCAGAATGAAACCGATTGAGTTTTATGGATTAGTTATTATATCTTTAGCAAACTTAATCATAGGGTTCTTAACAGATAATTTATTTATGCTTGCCATTGCGTTTGTCATTGCGATAATATTAAAACCTCATCTTAAGTATATGACAATACCAAAAGGGTATTTAAAACTAGCAAATATTGAAGAAGAAAACTTAACCATAGAAGATTTGCGAGCAAGAAACAGGAAAAACAAAGGTAAGAAATGATTACTTTATATGTAACAAGACATGGGAAAACAGTGATGAATGATCAACGTTTGTTTCAAGGAACATCGGATTCAAAACTTAACGAGGAAGGTCTTGAAGTTACAGCACAGCTTGCGAAACATTTGCAAAATGTGAAGTTTGAAAAAGCGTATCGTTCACCTACCGGAAGAACAAAACAAACAGCAGAAATAATTTTGGAAAACCACTACACAGAAATTGAAGTTTGTGATCATTTGATTGAACTGCATTTTGGTGAGTTTGAAGGTAAAAACCTTGATGAAGCCATAGCAAACCATCCAGAAATATTTGATGATTTTTACAATAATCCAGAAGCTTATAAGACTCCAATAAAAGGAGTACAACCTATAACTGATTTTCATAATAACGTTATAAGATGTTTAAACGAAATTTTAAGTAAACATGATAAGGGGAATATCCTGATTGTTTGTCATGGTTTAGTAGTACGTTCAATTGTGATGCATGCTTTAGGTCGACCTTGGAAAGAATACTGGTCAGATGGACACATTCCAGGTGCTAGTTTAACAAAAATACATGTAAAAGATGGCAAGTTTGATGTACAATCAATTTGTGACACATCATATATGAGTATGGTTCCTACTGATTAAGTGAGGGGATGGAGATGACACAAAACTTTCCACTAGATTCACGTAGTCAATCAATTTTAAATACACTTTTAAATTCACATGACTACATTACTGTTAACCAGTTAGCACAATTGTTGAATGTTTCTAGACGAAGCATTTATTATGACTTGTGTAAGATTAACGATTGGTTAGTGACAGTAAATGTGGATGAAATACAAATCGAACGAAACAAGGGTTTGTATTTAAGTGAGCCACAAAAAGACACCATTCATAGTTTATCAACTGAAAATATACCACAACCTTATTTTCAGTTTTTGCCTATGGAAAGAATAAGCATTATTATTTTACGTTTACTTACAAGTAAAGATGCAGTTAATGTTGATGAACTAATGGGGATATGCTTGGTGAGTCGAAATACGATTATTGCAGATATGAATGTAGTAAAAACAGAGTTAAACAACTTTGATTTAAAAGTTGTGACAGAAAAACGTAATGGTATACGAGTGCGTGGTAATGCAATTAAAAAGCGTTCAGTTTTTCTTTTTCACTTTAACAAAGTTATTGAACTCTATCATCGAGGTGTATTAATTGCCATTAATGTCGAAGATGTTAATGAAAATCTACGTCGTTTAAAAAAGATAGAATGCTTGCTTGATACACGTTATGTTGAAGGGGCATTATTATCACTTGCTGTACTTTTAAGTCAAAATGAACAGCCACTAAATGAAAATGCATTTAAGGATATTGATGTTCAAAGTGTAATTGATACAAGAGAGTATGTGTATACTCGTCAAATTTTCCATGATTTTGATGTTAATGAAGTTATCTATATTGCTATTCACTTACTTGGATCTCGTATTCAAGTAACACCAAATTTAAAAATTTCATCAAAAATGGACCAAGAGATGTTTGAACTAACTCGCAATTTGATCAGTGAATTTGAGCGTATCGCTTGTATTGAATTTAGTGAACGTCAGGAGATAGAACGAGCCATTTTTGTACATTTAAAGATGAGTCTATATCGGTATCGATATGGAGTTCAAATTGGAAACCCATTAGTTAATCAAATCAAATCTAACTATCCAGAACTTTTTCAAATAACAAAAGATGTAATGCAATATGTAAGTAAGAGTATTGGTGTACCTATTTCAGATAATGAAGCTGCGTACTTAACATTACATTTTGGTGGTCATATGAAAGCAGGAAAGCACCATCGTGTTAAGCTTCAAGTAGGTATTTATTGTCCAGATAGTGTTGCGACATCAAAAATGTTACAAAAAGAAATTGAATCTTTATCCACAGACCTTCAAGTCCATCAGATAGTGTCTACAGAGCAACTAAGTGAAGCGGATAAAAATGTAAATATCATCATATCTACAGTGACATTACGAGAAAAAATACCCACAATTAAAGTGAATCCAATTTTAACAGAAGAAGATAAGGCAAATCTCGTTGTCACTTTATCCAAGTACATTAATTTAGGTATCAATCCTGATTTTATAGACGGTGTTATTTCGGTTATTTCCAAATATGTTGCACCTTCAAATTATAAACAGCTAAAAAATGAACTAACGGCTTTCTTTAAATCTCAAATGAATCGAAACTTTGAAATACCTATTGTTAAAAACCCATCCATGATAGATATTATGAGTGAGAGTGATATTCAAGTATTTAATGAAGAAAAAGATTGGCGTGCTTCGATACAATTATCATCACAACCATTATTGGATAGTAATAAAATATCTCAAGAGTATATTGATAAAATGGTAGGAAACATAGTTTCAAATGGCCCATATATTTATTTAGAACCAGGTTTAGCAATAGCACACTCAAGACCGGAAGATGGAGTCTCTGGATTAGGATTAGCGATGGGAATCTTTAAAAAGGGTATATACTTCTCTGAAGAGTTAGTAGCCAATGTAATTTTAGTTTTAGCACCTATTGATCATGAAACACATTTGAAAATACTACGTGAAATTATGGCTTTTTTTGGTGTTCAAACCAATTATGACGAGTTTATTAACTGTAAAAAACCAAGTCAAGCGTATGCATTAATTGATCATTATATTAAAAACGAGTTTGATAATTCAGAGTTTTAGTAAAAGTAATTAATAAACAAGTTATCATTCATATCAAGTATCAACAAACTAAATCTTGCGTGAAGCTATGTTAAAATCACGAAACAACCATAGTATTACTGTGACATTCAAGTTTTATTAATCTAAAAAGCACCACAGTAACATTTGTATGGATGGTTTTATTATGTTGAAATAGTATTTTAAACTATAGATAACCATATGAAACAAGCAATAACAAGGTTTGAGTGATTTTTCGATTTCTTATTTGACCTATAGCATTTACTGGTCAATGAACAAGAAAAATGCAATTT